>JAYTBF010000219.1:0-9331 GCA_043737175.1 Burkholderiales bacterium | reverse complement strand
GCACCGTCAGCGAGGTTCAACATGAGTCGTTCGCCGTCAGTAATCGAAGTTTGGCTCGATGCCGATTTTGTCGGTGACCCAATCTGCGTTGGGACTTTGCATCATGAACGCGGGCAGTTGCGATTCAGTTATCACAAAGACTGGCTGACCAATCCCGTCGCGTTTGCGTTGGACTCTGATCTCACGCTCGATAAGGCACCGTTTTTTCCACGGCCTGACCTGGGAAATTTTGGTGTATTTCTCGATTCCTCACCTGATCGGTGGGGGCAGGTATTGATGCAGCGCCGAGAAGGGCTTGAAGCCAAGGATGATCGCCGAGCGCCACGCACACTGTATGCGTGGGATTTTCTGCTGGGTGTCCAAGACGAAACCCGTCAAGGTGCGCTTAGATTCCGCCAAGGTGTCGAGACCGCCTTCCTCGCGGACGAGGGTTTGGCCGCGCCGCCGGTCGCGAATCTTCGCGAACTAGAGGCCATTGCGGGCGAATTGAGCGCCAAGAAAATCGACGACCTGGACAAGCTGAGAAAGTGGCTTGCTGTATTAGTCGCCCCCGGCGCGTCGCTGGGAGGTGCTCGACCCAAGGCAAATTTCCGTGACAAAGACGGGAGCTTGTGGATTGCCAAATTTCCGGCTCGCGACGACGTTCGCGATATTGGAGCTTGGGAGGGATTGGTTCATCAAATGGCAGAGCAAGCACAAATCGCGGTGCCGCCCGCGCGCAGACTCCGCTTCGGTTCCGTCTTTCACACATTCTGCGCCAAGCGATTTGATCGCGATGGCGCGCGGCGGCGCTTCTATTCCTCGGCAATGACCGTGCTCCGAAAGGAAGACGGCCAGACGGGCAGCTATCTTGAGTTGGCTGAGTTCCTGCAGAAGAATGGCGCGAAAGGACAAATAGCCCAAGACCTCGCACAATTATTTCGGCGAGTGGTATTCAACGTCGCGGTTGGCAATCGCGATGATCATCTTCGCAATCACGGATTCATATTGACGCAAGGTGGCTGGCGTCTCGCACCGGCCTTCGATATGAATCCGTCGATCGATAAGGCTGACCACATACTTGCTTTGGACGACAGCGATCATCGGCCAGACATCGATACGGTTCTATCGACTGCTGCGCTATACGGCCTGAGCACGAAGGCGGCCAACGACATTGTGGATGACGTGAGCGGTGTCGTCGGCAATTGGCGCGGTCTAGCCGCCAAGGCTGGTATCGCTAGGGCCGATATCGAGTTGATGGCGGGCGCATTTTCTGCGTTCGACATCAATAATTAGGGTGCCGTACGGATCAATTGAGCAATTTCAGCAGACTTACCGTGACGATGTTTTCTTCTAGAGAAATTGTAGAAAGGCTCGCAACGTGGATGATATTCAAAAGAGTTTGTGTGTCGATCAAGTTCAGAAAATCTGGCTGTTGGCCAATCCTTTTGAAATTGCTTGGGCTGAATTTATGTGTGCTCTCGGTTTTTCGACTGTGGAGATTGCATCTGAGATTGAGGGGTTTTATGCCAGCGCGGCTTTTTTGCGGTTAAGAAAAAAGTTGGAGGATAAAACGCGTCCACTATCGGACGCCGATTGGGAAGGCGTCTTAAAGAAAATGCGAGCCGGGAAGAGCGTTGATGAAATTGCTGCGGACATCAATGCGCAAAGCGCTCATAAAAAAATCCGTCGCTAGACAGGCGGTTTATCGACGTCGCGGGCACCAAAAGAAAAACGGCCCACGATTTCTCGTGAGCCGTTTGAATTTTGGTAGGGCGTGGCAGATTCGAACTGCCGACCAACGGATTAAAAGTCCGCTGCTCTACCGGCTGAGCTAACGCCCCATCATCTCTACGGCAGTATTTGTTTTATTACCGTGGAAAGCCTGCGATTATAGCGGCAAAAAAACCCTCGGTCAAACTTCACTCACTTTTTAAAGGCAGATGACAACATCTCGAATGTGGCGCGCAATGATTGGGCTTCGCCGCCTTCGGGGCGTCCCGGACGGGATTTTAGATTCCAGGAAAAACAATCGATATGAATCCAAGCTTGGCCCGCAGGAATAAACCTCTCGAGGAACAAGGCGGCGGTCACCGAACCGGCTTGGGGGCCGCTCGTATTCACAATATCGCCGATATTGCTTTTTATCATCTCGTGGTAGGGTTGCCACAGAGGCATTCTCCACAGTGGGTCTTGGCAGGTCGTTGACGCGACACTCAGGCGGTCAAACCATTCGTCCGAATTGGTAAATGTTGCCGGTAATTCCGGTCCGAGCGCTACGCGCGCGGCTCCGGTCAGGGTGGCAAAATCAATGATCAGGTCAGGCTTGCGTTCAGCGGCATAGGCCAACGCGTCGGACAGGACGACCCGGCCTTCGGCATCGGTGTTGCCAATTTCAATTTTAAGCCCTGCGCGGGTGGAGACGATTTCACCGGGGCGATAGGAATTCCCGGAAATCGCGTTTTCGACGGCGGGCACCAACATTTGTAATGACACCGGCAGTTTGGATTGCATGATGAGTCGCGCCAACGCCAGTGCATGGGCACTTCCACCCATGTCCTTTTTCATTTGCCGCATACCTTCGCTGCCCTTAATATTGAGGCCGCCGGTATCAAAACAAACTCCCTTGCCAACCACAGCTATTTTGGGGTGTGACGGATCACCCCACAAAATTTCCAGCAGTCGCGGTGGTCGATGGCTGGCCCGTCCCACGGCGTGAATAGCAGGAAAATTTTCCTGCAGCAGGGCGTCACCCACAACTTCCCGGAAAACGCCGCCAAATTCGGTAACGAGACCTTTCGCGACTGCTGACAAGTGAGCAGGCCCCATGTCCTCGGTCGGTGTATTCACCAAATCCCGAGTTAGGGCGATAGCGTCAAACGTTTCAATTGCTTTGGTGGTCTCTGCGCATGCCCGTACCGCCAAAACTGCCGGTTGTTTTGGATCACTTTTGTAGCGTGAAAATTGATAACCGCCCAATAACCAAGATAAAGCCGCAACATAGGTCGGCATTGCGCATGATTCGGCGAGCTTATAGGTGCCAGCAGGAAGGCTAAATGGCAAATGCGCAAGGGAAAAAATATCGGTGTCGCTGCTAATGCCAACGAATACCTTGTCTATTTTTCCATCGTCACGTGGCATGATCACAAAGGTATGCGGTTTGCCGGTGAAGTTGGTGATTGCCAGCCAGTTGCGTGTCCTTTCATCAAGGCCGCCCACAAAAGTTGCAAATGTGCTGCTGCTGACAGTCTCGATCGTTGTCGAGTTTGGTGCTGCGTCGGTGGTTATAGTCATAAAAATTTTTGGATAAAATCAATAAAAAATTCCGACCAGGGCACCGCACGAGAGGGTCGCCAGCGTGCCGGAAACGAGGCACTTATAACCAAGGTCAATAATTTCACTGCGACGTTCCGGGCACATCGTGCCCATGCCACCAATGATGATGCCGAGAGATGCGAAATTCGCAAAACCACACAAGGAATAAATCATCATGACGCGGCTACGCTCGCTCAGCACTTCAGGCGCAAGCTTCGCAAGGTCGATATAGGCAATAAATTCATTGAGGACGGTCTTGGTACCCATCAACGCGCCGGCCGCATGCGCTTCCGACCAAGGAATGCCGGTCAGCCAAACCACGGGTGACATGGCCCAGCCAAAAATTCCTTGCAGGGTAATGGCTTTGCCGCCGATGTGCGGTAAAAATCCAAACAGAGAATTGAGCAGTGCAATCAACGCAGTCAGTACCAGCAACATGGCCACAATATTGATATAAATTGACACGCCCTCAACCGCGCCTTGGGTGACCGCGTCCATGGTGCTGGTTACCGGATGTCCACTGCTGATCATGCCTTCCGTGACCGCACCTTCATGCGGCACCATGAGTGCCGAAAACGCAATTGCCGCCGGCGCACTGATGAAAGACACAATCAATATATGGCCAATCGCCTCTGGCACGACCGGCCGCAAAATAATTCCGTATAACACCATGACTGTTCCGGCAATGCCGGCCATGCCACAAGTCATAGTGATAAAAAGTTCGCCGCGGGTAAGTTTGGCAATATACGGCTTGATGACCAGCGGTGCCTCAACGGTACCAAGAAAAATATTGGCCGCGGTTGAAACGCCGACCGCTCCACCCACGCCAAGAGTTTTTTTCAAAATCCAGGAAAACGCATTCACCACCATCGGCAAGATTTTCCAATAAAACAATACTGATGACAATGCCGAAACGACAATAACCAGTGGTAGAGCCTGTGTCGCAAAAATAAACGGCGCACGCTCACCCTCTTTTAACGCGTAGGGTGCGTCACCGCCTCCCAGAAAGCCAAACACAAACATGGTGCCTTGACGGGTCGCGTCGGCAACGCCGTTTAAGGCGCTATTGAGAAAACCGGCAACATCGCGGAAATACGGAAACTTGAACATCAAGATAAACATGATGACCTGCAAAACAATGGCACCCACGACCGTTCGCCATTGAATGACTTTTCGTTTTTCGGATAGAGCCCAAGCAAATGCATACAAAACAAAAAAGCCCAGCAGGCTTTGCATCACTAGCAACATGGTGGCGTACTCTCAGTAGGGAAGGCTGGTAAAATTCGGCCGAATTTTGATGCGAAATAAACTAAAGAAAAAATAAATACAAGCGAAATAATACTCGGTGCACGCCAATATTAACCATTGGCGTAAAATCGGCACCAATTCGTTAAACGTAAATTGAAGGTTTGCCACTATGTTAGAGCTGCGCCGCCCAGTTGGTTATTTTTCTACCATCGTTCTGTTTCTTACTGGATGCGCCCAGCTTCCATCTGCGCCGGTTGTTGCGCCGCAAACTCCAACGGTTGCCGTGAAAATCATTGCTTTTAATGATTTTCACGGCAATTTGAAAATTCCCAATTTGCGCGTGCCGGTGGCTGACGCTAGTCAAACTACGGGAATTCGGTTTGAGCCTGCCGGGGGAATTGAACAATTCTCTGCTGTTGTCCAATCGCTGAAGGCAAAAAATCCAAACAATATGGTGGTGACCGCCGGTGACATGGTTGGGGCGACGCCATTGTTGTCGGCGCTATTTAAGGATGAACCCACCATCGAGGCCATGAACTTGGTTGGTGTTGATTTTCACGCAGTTGGCAACCATGAGTTTGATTACGGCGTCGCACATTTGAAGCGTTTGCAGCGTGGTGGCTGCGCACAAGATGCAAAAACCAATTTGCCGGATTGCCAGGGACGCCCACCCTACCAAGGGGCCGCGTTTCCCTTTTTGGCCGCCAACGTTGTTGAAGATGCAACGCAAAAAACATTGTTTCCAGCATACGGCATCAAGGAATTTGAAGGGCTCAAAGTTGCGGTGATCGGCATGACATTGCGTGGAACGCCACTTATTGTCCGACCGGGAGGCACGGCTGGACTCACATTTAATGACGAAGTCGCGACCGTGAACCGACTGATCCCGGAATTAAAAGCGCAGGGAGTTGAGGCCGTGGTCGTGGTGATGCACGAGGGCGGTGTGCAATCGGGCGGAATCAATGAGTGCGTGGATTTTAGCGGCAAGGGTAAAGATATCGCCGAACGACTCGACGCCTCCGTTAGCGTGGTGGTGACGGCCCACACGCACCGTTTTTATGTTTGTGACCTGGCCGGAAAACTGGTGACCAGCGCGGGCAGTTACGGCACCCTAGTGACGGAAATTGACCTGACGCTTGATCGGGCGACAAAAAAAGTCGTTGCCAAATCGGCACGAAATTTGGTTGTAAAACCGGATGGACCCAAGGATGCGGCGTTGACAGCCTTGGTCCAAAAATACGCCAAATTGTCGGAGCCGCTGGAGAATCGGGTGGTTGCCAAGTTTCGTCAGGAAATCACACCGGTCACCAATGCTGCCGGTGAGTCAACTCTCGGTAATTTGATTGCCGACGCGCATTTGTTTGGCACGGCAAGCCCCGACAAAGGCGGCGCGGTGATTGCCTTTAACAATCCCGGCAGTCTGCGTGCGCCCATCATTCCCGATGCAGATGGCGGCATTTCCTATGGTGCGTTGTTCAAGACGCAGCCATTTCAAAACGACCTGATTGTGCTGAATCTGACCGGCGCACAAATCAAAAAATTGCTTGAGCAGCAGTTTGGCGCAACAGTTGGCGAACGGGTTCGTATCATGGGTGTGTCTAAAGGTTTTAGTTACGCTTGGGATGCGGCCAAGCCGCGTGGTGAACGGGTGATTGCCGAGTCGATAAAACTCAATGGGGCGGTCATTAGTCCGAATCTGCAATACCGTGTTGCAGCCAATAGTTTTTTAGCGGGGGGCAGTGAGGGTATGTCTGAATTTCGCGACGGGACCGACCGACAGGTGGGGGTACTCGATCTTGAGGCATTGGTCAGTTACCTCACTGCGTCATCCGTAAATGGATCCTATGTGCCGCCGCCGACTGGAATGCGGGTGATACGGGTGAATTAATGCGGGTCGATTTGTTGTGTGAATGCAACACAGGTGAATCGAATTTGGCTTTGGTCCGCGCATTTTGTGCGTGCGAACTATAAAGATGCCTCCGTAACTCGTTGTTTCAAATAGATTTAAAAAAACTCGTCGGTCTGCACACGCCCAGAATGGTTCCGCCTCGCTGGCGAATCCTCCATAGAATCCGTCATAATTAATCGTTAAATTCAAGGCGGCGTTGAGGCATGGAATTTGCAAGCAGCCCACCTTTGGATCCGTCGGTTTCATCCGATATTTTTTTTAATCGTTTGCTGCGCAATTCCCCAGCCATTTTTTCGTGCTGAATTTGTCCTAATTCACTTTGTTTTTGGCCGTAATGTTGCAAGCCATTCCGTCGTTCAATTACTGACTTCCCTGAGGTTATTACCTATGAAAAATCGAAATCTGATGCGATTAAGCCAAATCGCTGTTTGTGTCGCCATTGCCGTTGGCACCCTGCCGGCTTACGCTCAAAACACCACTTCTGCCCTGGCCGGAAAAATTACCGCCGGTGACGGCAAGTCAATTGCCGGCGCGCAAGTGCGTATCGTGCACGTTGAGTCTGGTTCGGTCACCAATGCGTTGACAGATGCGGATGGCCGTTATTCGGCACGCGGCTTGCGTGTTGGCGGCCCCTATACAGTTTCGATTACCAAAGATGGCGTAACCGAGAAGCGTGAGAACGTGTATCTGGTGCTTGCCGAGACCGCAACCTTGGACGCAAAACTCGGCGGGGCGGTTGAGACCATTCAAGTTTCCGCCAGTGCCATTTCCGACGCGTTTAGTAAAAACGCCATGGGTGCGGGTACCAACATTGGCCGCGCACAACTCGAATCACTCGGTTCGATCAACCGCAATCTGCAAGATTACGCACGTACCGATCCACGTTTGTCGCAAACCGACAAGGATCGTGGTGAAATTTCCGCTGGTGGGCAAAACACCCGCTTTAATTCCGTCACCATCGATGGTGTAAGCATTAGCGACAGCTTTGGTCTGGAGGCAAATAATTTGCCAACCGCCAAGCAGCCAATTTCGATTGATGCCATTCAATCCGTGCAAGTGAATATTTCAAACTATGACGTCACCCAAAAGGGTTACACCGGCGCCAACATCAACGCTGTTACCAAATCCGGTACCAACGACATTAAGGGTTCGATTTATTACGTCAGTCGTGATGATCGGCTAGCCGGTGACCGATTTAACCGTGCAACCACCACCTATTTCACACCACCAAAATTTGATGAAGTCACCAAAGGTGTGACCATTGGCGGTCCGTTGATCAAAGATAAATTATTCTTTTTCGCCAGCTTTGAAGATTTCCAGAGCAGCCGTTTGGCGTCAGACGTGGGCCCGATTGGCAGCGCTTCCGGTACACAAGTTGGTATTACCAGCTCTGCCATCGCCAGCGCACAATCGATTTCCAGTGCAACCTATGGTGCCGCCATTGGTTCGGAAGCGGTGCCGCCTGGAACAACGTTGCGCGTGAAAGACTCGTTGATCAAGCTCGATTGGAATATCAACGACAGCCACCGTGCAAACTTTAGATATAACAAAACCGAACAGAGCGAACCAACCTTTGCCAACCAGGGAATTCGCCAGATTTCACTGAGTTCGCATTGGTGGGCGCAGAAAAAAGAAATCGAAATGATGGTCGGCCAGTGGTTTGCCGACTGGACACCAAACTTCTCAACCGAGTTAAAAGTTTCCAAGCGTGACTACGACAGCGTGCCAGACAACGCTTCGCGTCTGCCAATGATGACGTTGAATTTCACCGGCGCGATGCCGCCTGGAACGCCAACCTCGGTTGCGACGGGAACCAGAAGCCTGATTTTTGGCACCGAACGTAGCCGTCATTTCAACGTTCTCAAAACAGAAACGTTTGACTCCTATTTTGGCGCGACCTGGTTCCTGAAAGCACACGAAGTCAAATTTGGTGCTGACTTTAACGAGAACAAAACCTACAACGCGTTTTTGCAGGACACCAACGGCCAATATATTTTCTCGTGTGTAAATAGCAGCGCGACGTACACCTATTCGTTTGGTGCGATTAATTGCGCAACTGCAACGGCCGCGCAGGTCGAAGCAGCCGTGCTGGAGAACTATCGTATCGGTCGCCCACTCGCATATCAAGCGCAGGTGCCAATCGCAGGCAAAAGCCTCAACGACGGTGTGGCCATTTGGAATTTGCAAAACTTGGGAGCTTTTGTTCAGGACACTTGGACCGTGAACAAAAACCTGACCATCATGGCGGGTGTGCGTATCGACGTTCCTAAGAGCGGCGATCGTCCACTCTTTAACGCTGCTGCCGCTGCCCCATTGGTGGCCGGCTCGGGTACAACGCGCCAGTCTGGTGGCTTTGGTTTAAACAATACTGTAACCATCGACGGTCAGGATTTGTTCCAGCCACGTGTTGGATTCAATTACACGTTTGATTCCAAACGTCCAATGCAGCTTCGTGGTGGCTTTGGCTTGTTCCAAGGTGCCGCTGCCAATGTCTGGTTGTCGAACGGATACTCCAATACGGGCGCGGCAATGCGTTTTGTTGGCTGCGGTTCGATTTCTGGAAATTCATACGCGGCTTGTCCGTCAACCGGTGGATTGTTCAGCATTAATCCCGCGACGCAGCCGATTCCGGTTGCAGCATCACCTGCGGCCAACGTTGACTTTGTTCAAAACGGATTGGGACAACCTGCCGTTTGGAAGGCAAACCTTGCGTTTGAACATCAGTTGCCATGGTTTGGATTGGTCGCCAGTGCCGAGTACATCAACACCAAAGTGCAGTCCGGTCTTTATTATCAGCACCTGAACCTTGGTGCGCCGACCCGTACAGGTACCGACGGTCGCCAGTTGTTTTACACGGCATCAAGTTTTAACGGTGCATGC
>JAYTBF010000218.1:0-3878 GCA_043737175.1 Burkholderiales bacterium | reverse complement strand
CGAAATGCCGCATCTGAATTAATACCAAGGGTGCGCGTTTTACCTTGAATCACGTCCGGATTAAAAAAAGCCGCTTCGAAAAATATATTGGTCGTGGTATCGGTAACAGACGATTCGAGCCCGCCCATGACCCCGCCCATCGCGATCGGGCCTTGCTCATCGGTAATCAAAAGCATATCGGCCGTTAACGCAACATGTTGCTCATTCAGCAAATTGATGGTTTCGCCTGCATGTGGGAATCGTACATTGACGGATCCGGCCAGCTTGTCATTGTCGAAGGCATGCATAGGCCGACCACGCTCAAGTGTCAGGTAGTTAGTGATGTCGACCAAAGGCGAGATGGCGCGGAACCCGCCACGCGCAAGTCGGCGAGCCATCCATTCCGGGGTGGTCGCTTGCGCGTTGATGTTGCTGATGACACGGCCAAGGTAGTGGCCACAGGCATCTGGCGCGCCAATGGCAACAGTGCGTTGCGTCGTACCAGTGGTGGAGATTGCACGTGCTTTAGGTAATCGCAGCGATGCACCGGTGATGGCAGCCAAGTCGCGGGCGACACCGATCATTGATAGGCAGTCACCACGATTGGGAGTAATTTTAAGCGTGAGTACTACGTCATCCAGGTCAAGGTATTGGCGGATGTCTTCGCCGATCGGTGCGTCAGATGGCAATGCCATCAAGCCGCCGTGGTCATCGGATAATCCGAGTTCGCGCGCCGAACACAACATGCCATTTGACTCCACGCCGCGTAGTTTGGCCTGCTCGATTTTGAGCCCGGGCAATTGCGCACCAACCAAGGCACATGGCACCCGCATGCCAACCGCAACGTTGGGCGCACCACAAACAATTTGCAGCAGGGATCCTGTTCCGGCATCAACCTCGGTCACGCGTAATTTGTCCGCCGCAGGGTGCGCCGCGACTGTTTTCACTTCGGCGACGACGATGCGGTGAAACGCGGCGGCGACCGGCGATTGCTCCTCAACTTCGAGACCCGCCATGGTCAACTTGTGGGCAATTTCTTCGGCCGTCATGTCGACAGCCACCAGTTCTTTTAACCAATTTACTGATACTTTCATTGATTGGACTCTTATTCTTGGTTAGCGAAATTGGGAAAGAAATTTAACGTCATTTTCAAAAAATAAACGCAGGTCATTCACGCCGTATTTCAGCATGGTCAAACGGTCGAGCCCCATGCCAAAGGCAAAACCAGAATATTTTTCAGGGTCGATTCCGCCGTTTCGCAGCACCTGCGGGTGCACCACACCCGCGCCACCAATTTCCAGCCATTTAATTTTGCCGCCCTTGTTTTCCCACTCCATATCAACCTCAACACCAGGCTCAACAAACGGAAAATAGGACGGCCGAAAACGAATTTGCATATCATCGCGCTCAAAAAACGCATTAAGAAATTGCGTCAGGGTGCCCTTCAAGCTTGCCAGACTGATGTTTTCTTCAACCCACAATCCTTCCACCTGATGAAACATGGGCGAATGGGTCGCGTCATGATCACAACGATAAACGCGCCCGGGACAAATAATCCGGATCGGCGGTTTGTGATCTTGCATATAACGTATTTGCACCGGTGAAGTCTGTGTACGCAGCACATTCTTCGACCCCTGAATGTAGAAGGTGTCTTGCATCGACCGTGCCGGATGATTTTCCGGGGTATTCAACGCCTGAAAGTTGAAATAATCATCCTCAATCTCAGGGCCATCCGCAACGCTAAATCCCATGGTCGCAAATAACGCCTCAACTCGTTCGAGGGTGCGTGTGACCGGGTGCAATCCACCCTTGCCGGAGGTACGGCCGGGCAAGGTCACATCAATCGCTTCAGCGGTCAATTTTTGCTGCAATTCGGCTTCGAGAATGCGTGTCTTGGCACCGTGAATAAGCGCCTCGACCTGCGTTTTTATGACATTGATGGCTGCGCCCGCGACCTTTTTGTCTTCCGGGGGCAATTTACCCAGCGCTTTGAGTTGCTCGGTCAGTGAACCTGATTTCCCCAGAAATTTGGCCTTGGTTTGTTCAAGATCCGGCATCGAGGCCACTGCGTTAAGCGATTGGGTCGCTTCGACAAGAATTTCATCCAGAGTCATAGGGTCCTTATCACGGTCTTATATTTAATTTTTTACCCAGCGAACAACATACAAACAAAAAAGCCCGCCTAGACTGCTAAGCGGGCTTTTTTGCGATTTTACTGACGAACTTACGCGGCGAGCCCTGCTTTGGCGAGCTCAATAAATCGCGCGAATGCGGGCTTGTCCATGACAGCTAAATCCGCCAACACTTTACGATCGACTTCAATCGAGGCCTTTTTCAAGCCGTTCATGAATACCGAATAGGTCATTCCGCCATCGCGAACTGCGGCATTGATACGCGCAATCCACAACGAACGAAACACACGTTTTTTGTTACGACGGTCACGGTAGGCGTATTGGCCCGCCTTCATTACCGCTTCTTTAGCGATGCGATAGACGGTGGAACGACGACCACGGAAGCCTTTGGCGGCGTCCAGGACTTTTTTGTGACGCGCTTTGGCGGTTACACCACGTTTAACTCTAGGCATGGCGGTCTCCTTTACGCGTACGGCAACATGGCGCGAACGCTGGCCATATTGGTTGAATGAATTTCGGTGGTTCCACGCAATTGACGCTTAGACTTGGTCGTCTTTTTGGTCAAAATGTGGCGCTTAAACGCTTGTGAGCGCTTGATTGAGCCCGATCCTCTCGGTTTAAAGCGCTTGGCCGCGCCGCTCTTGGTCTTCATTTTTGGCATGATATTTCCTTGGGTTGCCTTGTTACTATTGCCGCAGCAGGTGGTGGAACCAATCCACACTTTGAACCTGAAGTCGGCTTGTTTATTTCACTTTGCCTCTTCACATCTTTTACCGCCGGAGGATGTGCTCCTTAAATCTTTTTCTTCGGGCCGACCATCATCACCATCTGACGGCCTTCCATTTTTGGAAATTGCTCAATTTGGCCAATTTCCGTCAAATCTGCTTCAACACGTTTCAACAACTGAAATCCCAGTTCCTGATGTGCCATTTCACGCCCACGAAATCGAAGCGTGATTTTAGTTTTATCGCCCTCTTCCAAAAACCGCTTCAGGTTGCGCACTTTGATGTTGTAATCACCATCATCAGTGCCCGGCCGGAATTTCACTTCCTTGACCTGAATTTGTTTCTGTTTCAGTTTGGCTTCATGGGCTTTTTTCGCTTCGCGGTATTTAAATTTGCCGTAATCCATGATTCGGCAAACCGGTGGCTTCGCTGTTGGGGCGATTTCCACCAAATCTAATTCCGCAGTTTCGGCGCGCTGTAGGGCGTCACTCATGCTGACAATGCCAAGCTGCTCGCCCTCTGGGCCAAGCAATCGAACCTCGGTCACACCACGTATTTCCGAATTGATTCGAACGTCTTTATCGGTAGCGATAAAACTCTCCTAAAACATTAACGACTATCTTGGGCCGCCAACGATGGCCGCCTCAAGGACGAACCCCAAAAGGGGAAAAGCTTAAACGCAACGGGCTCCGCGTCGGCTATTGTTTGGCCGACACTTCATCCATTGCGCGGGATATAAATGCCTCGATCGACATTGGGGGGAGATTTTCGCCGCCACCTTTGCCGTCTCGAATCCGTGCTGTCACGGTACCAGCGTCCATTTCTTTATCGCCCAGAACGAGCTGATAAGGTACTTTTTGAACGCTATGTTCCCGTATTTTATAGGAAATTTTCTCATTTCGCAAATCTGCCTGTGCCCGAATACCGGCCGCCTTTAGGGCATCAACCACCTTGGAAACATAGGTTGCCTGATTTTCGGTCACATTCATGGCAACCACTTGAACGGGCGCCAGCCAAAGTGGCATCGAGCCCGCATGGTTTT
>JAYTBF010000217.1:0-9386 GCA_043737175.1 Burkholderiales bacterium | reverse complement strand
GCCGAATTGGGGACGGGTTTATTGTTGCGCGCGCGGCTGTATAACGGCCGCAATCAATTGCTCGAACAATTTATGTTTACCCAGCTTGACGTAACGGGGGCGGGTGCGAAACAAAATATTCGCTCACGCTTCGACGAAAAGGGTTGGCAGCGGGACTATTCTGTGAAAACGGACTTAAAATCAATTGATACCGGCTGGCAGGTGACCAATCTTCCGGCGGGTTTTCGTAAAATTACTGAAATGGCACGCAACCTGGCCGGTCGAAAGCAGTCGGTGTCACATTTGGTGTTTTCTGACGGCCTGCTGAATGTGTCGGTATTTATCGAGCCGTCAGCAGGAGTACCGGTGGTGGCGTCGGCCGGTATGAAAGACGACGGCCCGGTCAGTTATGCCATCCGCCCGTTGCCAGAATATCAGGTGACCGTGATGGGCGAAGTACCGGTGGCGGCGGTGCAGGCGATTGCGGACAGTATTTCGCTGCGCAAATAATCAGCAGTTAGCCTGAGTGTTTTCTGGAAAATTTTTTAACCAACCGGCCTTGTCCGGTGATTTTTAATCAAAACGTAGGAATGCCATTACCCATGAATATTAGTCATCGCTTAGTCGTCAATCATGCAAACAATTTTCGATTGTTATTTGTTAGCGCAATTTTTGTCACTCTTGGATTTTTGATGTCGTCTGCACAGGCGCAGTCTGGTGCCGCGCGCGTCACGTTGCCGGATTTTTCAGAGTTGGTTGAAAAAGAGGGCGCTGCGGTGGTCAATGTCAGCACCAAGTCGCGTCGTAGTAATTCAGCCGCGACCGGCATCAATCCAGAGGATAGTGAACAGTTTCTCGAATTTTTCCGCAGGTTCATGCCCCCTGACGCTCTTCCTCAGCCACGGCAAAATCCACAAACACCGCAAAATCCACGCCGCAATCCACGTGAGCCACGTGAGCGCGCCCCAAACAACGAAGCGCCGCTGCGCGACGTTGGCCAGGGCTCGGGTTTTATCATTTCTTCTGACGGTTTTATTATTACCAACCGCCACGTGGTGATGGTGCAGGGACGTGACAGCAACAACCGCCCGGCACCAGTTTATGCGGATGAAGTAAAGGTCACACTCAATGATAAGCGCGAGTTTATTGCCAAAGTTGTTGGGGCCGACGAGCGTACCGATGTTGCCGTACTCAAAGTTGAGGCATCGGGATTGCCAAAGGTAACGATTGGTAATTCGGACCGCTTGAAAGTCGGCGAGTGGGTATTGGCCATCGGTTCCCCGTTTGGCTTCGAAAATACCGTGACAGCGGGAATCGTCAGTGCCAAGTCGCGGGACACTGGTGATTTGGTGCCATTTATTCAAACCGACGCAGCCGTCAATCCGGGCAATTCCGGTGGTCCGTTGTTTAATGCCAAGGGTGAAGTTGTCGGCGTGAATTCGCAGATATTTACCGGTACCGGTGGTTATTTGGGAATTTCTTTTGCAATTCCGTCTAATACCACGATGGAAGTTGCCAATCAGCTCATGAAATCAGGCAAGGTGCAGCGCAGCCGCATCGGCATTGGTTTGAGCCCGTTCCCGATAACCGAGGACCTCGCCGAGGCGCTGGGCTTGCCCAAAAAGGATGCAGGTGTCATGGTCGACACGGTTGAGGAGGGTGCGCCCGCTGCCAAGGCTGGACTCAAATCACGTGATGTGATTCAAAAAGTGGATGGCAAGGTTGTCAAGGCGACAACAGATATCCAACGCATTATTTTCCCGAAGGCACCTGGTTCCAAGGTGACGTTATCAATTTGGCGCAATGGTGCCACCAAAGAAATTGTTACCTCGGTAATGGAATTGGTTGATCCGGCGGACGCCCGTCCGGTTGGCACCGAGAAAACACCTGGCAAAGACAAGCCTTCGTTGAAGCCCAATAGTTTGGGATTAATTTTGGAAGAAATCGACGAAGACGACCGCAAAGCGATGTCGATCACCCAGGGCGTGGTGATTGCCGAGGCATCCGGCCCTGCCGCACGGGTCGGTTTGCGCCGGGGTGACGCAATTTTATTGGTCAATAACACCGAAATTAAGTCGGTGGCACATTTTGACGAGGTGTTGGCCAAACTGGATGAAAAACGTCCGGTGGCGTTGTTGGTCAAACGGGAAGATGCGCCTGTCCGTTACATCACCCTGCGACCTGATTCAAAATAGCCGATATGCTGCGGTTAACACTGGTTGGCCGCAGCTATTGCAGTCTTTGTGACGTCATGTTGGCCGTCTGCCGGCAGGCGGCAGAACACCACAGGCTGGCAATCGACCTGCAGACAGTGGATTTGGATGACCATCCACATCTTGAAGATAAATTTGGCGAATGGGTGCCGGTTTTGCTGCTGGGATCTCTGGAAACCGGAACGGAGATTTGTCACTACCATTTCGACGAAACATTGTGGCTGGCTGCATGCCAGTCGGCTGCGGCTGCGGCTGGCCAACAATGCACCTCTTCCTCGTAAAACAGGGCGCTTTCAGCTAAAATGCAAGGTTGCCTGAGCGGGAATAATGGAAAGGGCACCAGTGGTGCCCTTATTCGTATCTGTTCCGGCATTTTGTCCAAACAATATCGACAGGTTTTCCCTCTGGTGCGCCAAGGTGTGTTGTTGTCACCCGTTTGCCACTGTTTTTAGCTATTTGCCGAATATTTGTAAAGCGCCTTAATGAATCTGATCCGCAATTTTTCTATCATCGCTCATATTGACCATGGCAAATCGACTCTGGCCGATCGGATCATCGAACGTTGTGGTGGCCTGTCATCACGCGAAATGGAATCACAGGTACTTGATTCGATGGCATTGGAACGTGAGCGCGGCATTACCATCAAGGCGCAAACGGCCGCTCTGAGCTACAAAGCCAAAGACGGCATCACTTATTTTTTGAATTTGATTGATACCCCCGGACACGTCGATTTCTCGTACGAGGTGTCGCGTTCCCTGTCGGCCTGTGAAGGCGCGTTGTTGGTGGTGGATGCGTCACAGGGCGTCGAGGCGCAAACAGTGGCCAATTGTTATACCGCCACCGATCTGGGTGTTGAAGTTTTTGCAGTCCTGAATAAAATTGATCTGCCCTCTGCCGACCCGGATCGGGTGATTGATGAAATCGAAGACATCATTGGTATCGAGGCCCACGATGCCGTGCGTTGTAGTGCCAAAACAGGCGTCGGTATCGATGAGGTCATTGAGGCGGTGATTGCCAACGTGGCGCCGCCAAGAGGCGACGTTAATAAACCCCTCAAAGCATTAATCATTGACTCTTGGTTTGACAACTATGTCGGCGTGGTGATGTTGGTACGGGTGGTCGACGGCGTGCTCAAACCCAAAGATAAAATTTTGCTGATGGCGACCAATTCGGCGCAACTCTGTGAACAGGTCGGTGTGTTTGCACCAAAATCACAACCACGTCCGGAATTAAAGGCGGGTGAGGTCGGCTTCGTGATTGCCGGCATCAAGGAATTGATTTCAGCCAAAGTCGGTGACACCATCACCTTGCTCGACAATCCCGCGACCAAAGCCTTGCCGGGATTCAAGGAAATCAAGCCACAGGTTTTTGCCGGTTTATATCCAGTCGAGTCGAATCAATATGACGGCTTGCGGGACGCACTCACCAAGCTGCAGTTGAACGACGCCAGCCTCAGATTTGAACCTGAAACCTCGCAAGCGTTGGGATTTGGTTTTCGTTGCGGTTTTTTGGGCCTGCTGCACATGGAAATTGTCCAGGAGCGATTGGAACGCGAATTTGACCAGTCGTTGATCACGACCGCACCGACGGTGATTTATCAGGTGGTGTTGAAGGACATGACGGTCATCGAAATCGAAAATCCATCAAAATTACCGGAAATCACCAAAATCGAGGAGATTCGTGAACCGATGATCTTGGCGACCATGATGATGCCGCAAGAGTATGTGGGTTCGGTCATTATTTTGTGTAATCAAAAACGCGGCATGCAGATTGATATGCAATATCACGGCCGCCAGGTGATTTTGAAATACGAAATGCCGATGAATGAAGTCGTCATGGACTTTTTCGACAAATTAAAATCGGTGTCGCGCGGTTATGCATCGTTGGACTATGATTTTAAGGAGTACCGGACAGGTGATCTGGTCAAGCTGGATATTTTGATCAATTCCGAAAAAGTTGATGCCCTGTCGCTGATTGTGCATCGTGCCAGCAGCCAGTATCGCGGTCGTGAATTGGCGGCAAAAATGCGCGAGCTGATTCCGCGGCAAATGTTTGACGTTGCCGTGCAGGCGGCAATTGGCGGCAATATTATTGCCCGCGAAAATATCAAGGCGTTGCGTAAAAACGTGATCGCCAAATGTTACGGTGGTGATATTTCCCGCAAACGCAAATTGTTGGAAAAACAGAAGGCCGGCAAAAAACGTATGAAACAGGTCGGCAACGTTGAGATTCCACAGGAAGCTTTCCTGGCAATTTTGCAGATTGGTGACAAATAAATTTGGGCAGGTCCGGCGTGAATATCGTTATTCATCCGGCTAGTCCGGGTATTGGTCACTTTGTGAATACCGCGGAACGATGATTGGCAACAAAATACTAATTGGCAAACTTTAAAGAAATCGGATCACACACATGAATTGGGAATTAGTTGGTTGGATCGCCATAGCGGCAAGTATCGCAGTGATTGTCGCAGGGGTTTTTGTCGGTCGTGAATCGATCGCCACGGCTGGCGGACAAAATGTGGCGGCGGGGAATTCATCGCCGTCATCCATGCACGCCATGCTTGAAATCGCCTGGCCGATTCTATTTTTTGCTTCTTTGGCGATGTTGACATTTAAGGAAGTAATGGGATTTGCCGCCGTCTTGCTGTCGGCAACCCTGATTACCGGTGCCATCTGGCTGGCGGATGCGGTCCTGTTCCGAAAGAATCGTGCGGCCGGTTCGCAGGATCCTGTGCTGGTAGAAATGGCCAAGAGTTTTTTCCCAGTCATTCTGATTGTATTTGCCTTGCGCTCATTTTTGTATGAGCCCTTCAAAATTCCCACCGGATCGATGGTGCCTTCCTTGTTGGTGGGCGACTTTATTTTGGTCAACAAATTCACCTATGGAATTCGTATTCCGGTGATCAACAAAAAAGTTTTTGACATTAATCTTCCCAAACGCAGTGATGTCATGGTGTTTCGTTATCCGGAAGATAAAACCAAGGACTTCATCAAACGGGTCATTGGCGTGCCTGGCGACGTAATTACCTACAAAAATAAACGTTTGACCGTTAACGGCAAGGTAATTGATACCAAACCAACCGGTACCTATACTGAAACCGAGGGAGGCGTGCGTTTTTTTGAATCGTACACCGAAGCGCTGGGGGACAAACCCCATAAGATGATGGTTGACCCCAATTACCCGTCGTTAAATTTGGGCAGCGTCAAGGAATTTCCACACAAATCCAATTGCACTTACAATGACGAAGCCATGACCTGTACCGTGCCGCCCGGGCATTATCTGATGATGGGTGACAGTCGGGACAACAGCGAGGATGGCCGATATTGGGGTTTTGTGCCAGAAGAAAATATTGTCGGCAAAGCGGTGCTGGTTTGGATGAACTTTGGCAATATGAAACGTGTCGGCACAACCATTGAATAAGCCAGTCACCAAAAATATTTAGGCTCCGTTTGTTCATCACATCGTTTTGTGAACGACGCAATTTTGCGTTTAGTGCCCATGTAGTTCAGTCAGTGCGCAGTTCAGTTACCACGCAGTCGTCTATATTCAAATCCATTGGGGAAGTCGCAATGAATAAATCATTAAATTACCGTCACTTCGCACCCGCCGGCCGTTTGCCAGCTCAACAGCGTGGTGTCGGCTTCGTGACACTCATTCTTTATTTTGTGGTGGGTGGTGTGTTGGTGCTCGGCGGGCTGAAGTTGATGCCGCATTACATCGAGTTTTTTTCCATTAAAAAAGTTATTGCCGCCATCGCGAGTAGTGAGGAAATCAAAACGGGAACTGTCGCGGAAATACGCTCCAGCTTCGATCGTCGTGCGGTGATTGACAACATTGCTGCCATCAAAGGTGTGGATCTTGAAATAAGCAAAGAAAACAATGAGACCGTGGTTACTGCTGCCTGGCAGCCACGTATTGCCATTGCCCCCGGATACACCCTGCTGATCGATTTTTCTGTCAGCACAGCCGATAAATAGGCCAGTATGACCGGTGCACGGCATCCGCTCGAACAAATTCTCGGCCATGTTTTTCACGATGCCGCACTTCTGACCCGGGCACTGACGCATCGCAGTTTTGGTTCGCCGCACAATGAGCGGCTGGAATTTTTGGGCGATGGATTATTGAACCTTGCAGTCGCCAAACTCATTTATGACCGCTTCCCGGACATGGCAGAAGGTGAACTCAGCCGGTTGCGCGCCAATTTAGTCAATCAAGTCGTCTTGGCACAAATTGCCACCGACCTCAGTCTGGGCACGGTGCTAAGGCTGGGTGAAGGAGAAATTAAAACCGGCGGAGCAATGCGCCCGTCGATTTTGGCGGATGCGGTTGAGTCGGTGATTGGGGCGGTGCTGGTTGACGCCGGATTTGACCAGGCGTTGTTGCTGGTGGCGCGCTTGTTTGCAAATCGTATCGACGACCCTGCACAATCGATGCCCAGCAAGGATGCCAAAACCCAGCTGCAGGAATGGTTGCAGGGCAGACATCAACCGCTGCCAACGTATATGGTCAAACGCATCGAAGGCGCGGCCCATCAGCAGCAGTTTTTTGTTGAATGTATTACCGAGCGTCCGGCGTTCAAGGTCGAAGGGTGCGGTACCACCCGTCGTGCCGCCGAGCAGGATGCCGCGGCAAAAGTGTTGGTCAAATTGGGCCTGCAAAACAAATCAGTGGTATTGAGTGAAAGTGGTGAGGCAGTATGAGTAGCCAATCGTTTCGTTGTGGCAGTGTGGCCATTGTAGGCCGCCCCAACGTCGGTAAATCGACGTTGTTGAATCATTTGGTCGGGCAAAAGGTGAGTATTACCTCGAGCAAGGCGCAGACGACCCGTCATCGTATTACCGGCATCCTGACCGATGCCGATACCCAGTTTCTGTTTTTGGACACCCCCGGTTTCCAAAAAACACACATGAATGCCTTGAACCGGATCTTGAACCGGACGGTTGCCAGCACCGCCAATGACGCCGACGTGGTGGTATTTGCGGTTGAGGCCATGCGTTATACGGATGCCGATGCGGCGGTTTTAAAATCGCTACCGGAGGGCACCAAGGTGATTTTGGCGGTGACAAAAATAGATCGCGAAAAGGAAAAGGGCAGGCTGTTGCCCTTTCTGGCCGAAATGCAGGATCTTTATGCCTTCGCAGCGGTGGTGCCATTGAGTGTCAAAAAGGCGGCGACCCTTATTGAGCTCAAGCGCGCCATTCGCCCGCATCTGCCGGAACAGCCGGCGATTTTTGCGGCCGAGGAGTTAACCGATAAATCCGAACGTTTTTTAGCAGCGGAATTTATTCGCGAGAAAGTCTTTCGCCAGTTGGGCGACGAATTGCCTTACAGCGTTAATGTGATGATTGAACAATTTGCCATCGAAGGCACCATGCGGCGGATTCACGCCACCATTGTTGTCGAAAAACAAAGCCAAAAAGCGATCATCATTGGTGAGAAGGGCGAACGCCTGAAACGAATCGGCACCGATGCACGCAAGGATATGGAAACCACCTTTGGCAACAAGGTTTATCTGGAATTATGGGTGCGCGTCAAAAAGGGCTGGGCAGACGACGAGGCAATGGTGAAACAGTACGGTTATCAGTAACATCGTGCCGATTTTTTGCCGATGAGAAACTCGACCAGCCATCAGAGCAGCGGATTTGTACTGCACAGTTATCCATACAAAGAAACCAGCCTAATTCTCGAGACCTTTACCCGCTCCCACGGCCGGGTGGCGATGGTGGCAAAAGGTGCAAAACGCGGTGGCAATGGCAAATATGCGTTGAACCCGTTTCAGCCGGTCGCACTCGATTGGTTTGGCCGTGCCGAACTAAAAACCCTCAAGGCCTCCGAGCACCAACAAATTTTCCCGCAATTACGCAGTGACGCATTGATGGCGGCATTTTATGCCAATGAATTGTTGTTAAAGCTGGCGGTCAAGGATGATCCGCACGATTTGTTGTTCGACGCTTATCACGACGCGGTGGCGGCCCTGGCAACACACAACAGAGCGGCGGGCGGGCGTGAAATTGAAACCATTTTGAGGCGCTTTGAGCTGACGTTATTGGCCAAACTCGGCTATGCTTTAACATTGGCGCACGAGGGCGACTCTGACGCGGTGATTATCGCCGAAGAGCAGTACATTTATGTGGTCGATCTAGGACCGATACGCCTGACATCGAATAATTCACGCCAGTTTGAGCGTTATATCGATCCAGTTAAATTGAGTGGAAAGACGTTGCATGCCTTGTGTGGTGGACTCACCGGCGACGCGTGGGATGCCGCCGACCCATTGATACTCAGCCAGGCCAAACAACTCATGCGTCGCGTGATCAACCATCATCTGGGTGACAAGGCGTTGCATACGCGCCAATTGATTCGTGATTTAAAATAGAAAGTCTATGTTTGGCGAGGCTTTTGCGGATATTTGTCATCAAAAAGCCCTTCCCTAAACGAGTTTTAAATTTGAAAATAATGTGATGCTGGCGAGTCCACAACCGTTGTCCCGTAAAATATTCGCATGACTAAACTCAGTGTAAACCTGAACAAAATTGCTTTGCTGCGCAATACCCGCAGTATTGGCATTCCCGATGTCATCAAGTTTGCTGAAATCGCGCTGGTGGCCGGTGCCGACGGCATTACAGTGCATCCACGACCGGATGGTCGACATGTGCGTGCAGACGATGTCGATGCATTGGCGGCGTTGATGCGGGCCTGGCCGGATCGGGAATTCAACATTGAAGGTAATCCGTTTCATAACCTGATGGCCTTTGTGCGCGACGTTCGACCACATCAGTGCACCCTGGTGCCAGATGAATCGGGGCAATTCACGTCGGATCACGGTTGGGATTTGGCCAAAGACGGTGCACGCTTGCAGTCGATTGTTGACGAGCTCAAGTCCCTTACGGTCCGCTGCAGCCTGTTCATGGATCCAGTGCCAGATGGGATGTCACTGGCGCATGTCTTGGGCGCAGACCGGGTGGAGTTATATACCGAACCCTACGCGGAAAATTTTGCACGCGATGAAAGCGAGGCCACGCTGGCACAATATGTGGACACCGCTCGTGCCGCGACTCGACTGGGATTGGCTATCAACGCCGGCCACGATCTAAATTTGCAAAACCTGACGCATTTTTTGCGCAGGGTTCCGGGTGTGATGGAAGTTTCCATTGGCCATGCCTTGATCGCTGATGCACTCGAATTTGGTTTGGC
>JAYTBF010000216.1:0-3906 GCA_043737175.1 Burkholderiales bacterium | reverse complement strand
TTGATCGTGCCACTAAAAACCCAGCTCGCCAATGCGCGGGCGTATTGGTCACAAGATGTGGCGGCTGACAAGGCTGGCGTATTCATGCCGCATGCGCTGGGGAAAAAATATCCGAACGCGGGTAAAGGCTGGGCGTGGTTTTGGGTTTTTCCACAAGCCACACATTCGATCGATCCGCGCACGGGTGTCGTGCGAAGGCATCATGTTTATGATCAGACTTTCCAACGCGATTTCAAACGCGCCGTCACACATGCAGGCATTGCCAAACTCGCCACGCCACATACCCTCAGGCATTGTTTTGCCACACATTTGCTGCAGTCCGGCTATGACATACGCTCTGTGCAGGAGTTACTCGGGCACGCCGATGTGAAAACGACCATGATTTATACCCACGTGTTGAAGGTGGCCGGGCGCGGCGTAATTAGTCCACTCGATCGAATGTAACGAAAGCCAATTTAGTGGTGTCTGTCAACGAGAGGCTGTAATTAATTTGCCTACTTCAGCGCATCCCACTCCGCTTTGGTGGCTTCATTTTTCTGATATTCCATCAGCATTTTCCACGTTACTTTTTTCACCAGCAACGCCTCAAAGTGCACGTAGCTGGCATTGACTTTGCCGCTGGCGTCGGTCGCGGAATATAGAAATATGCCGGTGTCATGCGCGGTAGTGGCGTCACTTACGCGTTTGCCGAAGCGAAATTCGACACTCGCTTTCATTTTTCCTGCTTTGGTGTCGTCAAAGCCTTGTTTCCATTTCGCCAAGGCCTGCGCAATCGGCGCACTGGTTTTTGTGGTGACCAATACAGCGTCATCATGGTAGGTGGCTTTGTAGCCAACAAAATCACCCTCCTTCACTGTCCGCGCCACCTCTTGCCAAAGTCCATCAACTGCATCGCCCTCAGTCTGCTTTGGGTCGATGTTATTGGCAAACGATGGATTCATGAGGCTAACGGACAACAGCATGAAGAGTGACCCAATAATTTTTTTCACGGCGTGGCACCTTGATGTTGAATAAGCGTTAGATTTAGCTTTAGATTTCGACGGCCGTGCGCACCTGCTCCAATGCGCTGGCGTCTTCGATGGTGGTGAGGTCACCGGGATCACGGTGTTCACACAGCGCTTGAATGGCGCGTCGCAATAATTTTCCGGAGCGGGTCTTGGGCAGCATGGTCACAAAATGCACCCGGGCCGGCCGGCCGATCGCGCCGAGCTCGCGGTCGACGGTGGCCATGACTTCTTTTTCATGTGCGGCGGCGTCCTGCACGCTGGCGACTTTGCTGGCGTCTTTGACCACGGCAAACGCCACCGGCACTTGGCCCTTCAGCGCGTCAGCCACGCCCACCACCGCCACTTCGGCGATGTTGTTGTGCGCCTGGATCGCTTCTTCAATTTCGCGTGTGCCGAGGCGATGGCCGGCAACATTGATCACGTCGTCGGTGCGGCCCATGATGAAGTAATAACCGTCTTCGTCAACGGTCGCCCAGTCAAAGGTGGTGTAAACCTTTTCATCTTTAAACATTGAAAAATAGGTTTTCACAAAACGCTCGTCATCCCCCCAGATGGTCGACATAAAGCCGGGAGGCAGCGGCGGCACAATACACAACACGCCTTTTTCGTTTGGCTTGACCGGCGCACCGGTGTCTTCGTGTTTGAGTTTGACGTGGTAGCCATAGGTGGCAAAACTCGGTGAGCCGAGTTTACGTGGTGTGACTTCAATGCCCGGTTGTGCACTCAGAATCGGCCAGCCACTTTCGGTTTGCCAATAATTGTCGATCACTTTTACGCCGGTGCCTTTTTCAATCCAGTCGCTGGTCGGTTGATCAAGGGGCTCCCCGGCCAGGTAAAGGTAACGCAGGCTCGATGTGTTGTACTTTGAAAGGTACGCAGGGTCTTGTTTTTTGAGTACTCTGACCGCAGTCGGTGAAGAAAACATCGCCACCACATTGTATTGCTCAACAATGGTCCACCACACGCCCGGGTCCGGACGAGTGGGTAGGCCCTCATACATGATGGTGGTGGAGCCGTTGATCAACGGCCCGTAAACAATATACGAATGCCCCACCACCCAGCCAATATCCGAGGTGCAAAAAAAAGCTTCGCCCGCGTCGGTGGAAAAAATATTTTTCATCGATGCGGCCAAGGCCACCGCATAACCACCGGTGTCGCGTTGTACCCCTTTCGGTTTGCCGGTGGTGCCGCTGGTGTAAAGAATGTACGAAGGATGGCTCGACTCAACCCATGTACACGGCACCACTTCATCGACATGGCGCGGCCACAAGGCGGCGTAATCCATATCGCGGCCCGGCAATACCTGCATGCCACGATCAAGATGCCGATTCACAATCACCACGTGCCGCGGCGGAAATTTGGCGAGTTTGATGGATTCATCGGTGAGCGGCTTGAGCGGGATGACTTTGCCGCCGCGTGAACCGGCATCGGCGGTAATCATTACTTTGGGTTGGGCGTCATCGATGCGTGCGGCCAGTGACGAGGCGGCAAATCCGCCAAACACCACCGAATGAATCGCACCGATGCGCACCGTGGCAAGCATCGCAAAAACCGCCTCGGGAATCATTGGCATATAGATCAACACCCGATCGCCTTTGCCCACGCCCAATGATTTTAGAATCGCTGCAAAACGATTCACCTCTTCGAACAGCTGGCGATAGTTAAAGGTGCGGGTTTGTTCAACCTCTGAGGAAATCCACACCAGCGCGTTTTGATCGGCACGGCTGGCCAAGTGGCGATCAACGGCGTTATAACAAAGATTGGTTTCGCCGCCGACAAACCATTTGGCAAACGGTGGATTGGAATAATCACATACTTTGGTGAAGGGCTTGACCCAATCAATTTGGGCGGCTTGTTCAGTCCAAAACGGCCCGGGGGACGCCAGTGATCGGGCGTGTTGGGCGAGATAGGTCGTTTTTCTTGCGGCCATGGCGTTCACTCTCATCATCAGACGCCTGCAAACCAACAGGCGTAATGATGTTACCGCAGCCGGTCTAATTAAAGATGATTTCTTCGATCGCGGCGAGCAACGCCTTGGACTTGGCCGGTTTGGTGAGGTAACCATTGGCGCCCAATTTCAGGCCTTTCATGATGTCGTCTAGACCACCGAGGCTGGACAACATCAATACCGGCAGATCCGGCATATGTCCGCTGGCGCGGATGCGATTGAGAATATCAAAACCATTGGCGTCCGGCAGCAATACATCAAGCAACACCAGATCGGGCTTGGCTTTAAAGCCTTGCACGATTTCGGCGCGATTGGCGGCACGCATCACGCGGTAATCGGCTTTTTTCAATATTTGCTCAAGCAATAATGCTGTCACTGCGTCGTCTTCGATCACCAATACAGTTGGCGGCGAATTGACCGGCGAGCGGCTCGGTGCGTCCGGGAAAATGCGCACAAAAAATCCGTTGCTGTTTAACTTTGATTCACCAATAACGGCTTCGTCATTCAGCGCCTTGGCCTGCTGTGGGGTTGGCACCGGCTCCGGCACGGTTTTGCTGGGATCCAATATTGCCGTGAAATCGAGGTCAAAATTGTCTTCGGTTGACATACGGGTACTCGTCGCCTGTGTATAAAATTTGAGTTGGATCACTTGCCATTGTCGCAATGCGCCCGCGACAATGGCAGTTTGACCTCGTTATTTTTTATTTTTGCTGCTGCCATTGTACAGGGGAGTCGAGTCCACCATAGCCTGACAAAAGTCAATAATTGTGGCCTAAGAGCGGCACCCGTACTGATTCAGGCTCGCCAAAGCAGCGTGATCCTAGTGTAGTGCTTCGTTCTGTTTGGAACTTATGCGAGCCAATGTGCAATGGTCGCCATTTGCGTCTCCTTCCCCCATGAAAATGGGGGAAGGCTGGGATGGGGGCGTCTTTCGTAGCACGCATCGCCCCC
>JAYTBF010000215.1:0-9420 GCA_043737175.1 Burkholderiales bacterium | reverse complement strand
TTCGGCGCACTTGCAGACAAGGTGTTTGGGGATGCTGATTTTGCGCTCAATGCCTCTGCATCGTCAGGATTGACGGTTACATTTAGTTCACAAACTGCCTCGGTTTGTACGGTTACTGGCAACACTGTTGCGTTGATTTCGGTCGGCACATGCGCGATTCGGGCGAGTCAGGCGGGCAACATCAACTTCGCAGTGGCATCAATTGTGGACCAGTCATTTGTGATTGGCCAGGCGACACAAACAATTACGTTCGGCGCACTCACCGACAAAACGTTTGGTGATGCAGATTTTGCACTCAGCGGATCGGCATCATCTGGATTGACAGTCACATTTAGTTCACAAAGTGAGTCAATTTGCACTGTCACCAATTCGATTGTTTCGATTGTCAACACCGGTGTTTGCACGCTTCGTGCGAGCCAGGTGGGTAATGCGAATTTTGCGCCAGCAACTGCTGTCGATCAGTCGATTACGATTGGCCAAGCCGCACAAAACATCAATTTTGCTGCGCTTACTGCCAAAACGTTTGGTGATGGTGCGTTTGCCGTGGCTGCCGTTGCCAGCTCTGGTTTGACGGTGACCTTTAGTTCGCAAACTGGATCGGTATGTACGGTCGCGGCCAACACCGTAACTTTGGTAGCGGCAGGCACCTGTACCATTCGCGCCGCGCAGGCTGGCAATGCCAACTATCTGGCGGCTGTGAATGTTGATCGGTCTTTTTCTGTCGCCCAAGCTGCACAAACCATTACCTTTGCTGCCCTTGCGGATAAGACCTTTGGGGACGGCACCTTTACGGTCGGTGCCACCTCCAGTTCCAATTTACCAGTCGGATTTGCCTCACAAACGATATTGGTTTGCACTGTGGCAGGGCAAACCGTTTCACTCGTTGCTGCCGGCACTTGTACCATTCGCGCTGGCCAGTTAGGTGACGCCAACCACCTTGCAGCGATATTTGTTGATCAGACTTTTACCGTGCAGAAAGCGGCGCAAATTATTACCTTGGGAAGTGCGCCAACGGTTGCGGTCGGTGGCAGCGGAACAGTTTCTGCGACCGGTGGGGCTTCTGGAAACGTCGTGGTATTTAGCTCGAATTCAGCGGCAGTTTGTACTGCGACTGGAATCAATGGTGTAACGATTTCAGGCGTGACGGCGGGTACTTGTGTGATGGCTGCCAATCAAGCCGGCAATGCGAATTACGCCGCAGCAAATGAGGCTACGCAGGCATTTGCGATCGACAAAGGAGCGCAGGCCACATTGATTGCCACGTCTGCACTGTCATCTTTGCCCGCGGGTGGCAATACCACACTCAGCGCCACCGGTGGTTCGGGAACCGGCGTGGTTTCGTTTGCGTCGAATAACAGCAATTGCACCGTGAACGGCACCACGCTGACGGCGGTTGCGGTTGGTGGCTGCACAGTTACCGCCACGAAGGCGGCCGATGCCAACTACAACGCGGCATCAGGAACTGTGAATGTCACGGTCACTGTTGGCAGCCAATCGATTGTGTTTTTTGTGCAACCAACAGTTCGCATTCATACCACCGGAATTGTGTCCGCGATCGGCGGGGCATCAGGCAATCCAATTGTGTTCACATCCACAACCACTCGTGTCTGTACGGTAAGCGGCGTCAATGGCTCGGTTGTGACTGGAAATTCGGTCGGAACTTGCATCATTGCCGCAAATCAGGCAGGCAACGCCAACTACAATGCAGCGCCTCAAGTTATGCAAAGTTTCAGCGTGGGACCAGCTGGACCAGCTCGCCAGGCCAAGCAGAATGACTTTAATGGTGATGGTAAGTCAGACCTGGTCTGGTTCAACAGTGCCACCGGCGAGACGACCTACTGGCTCATGAATGGTGCCACCAAGATTTCCGGCGGCACTTGGTCTATGGATGCCAACTGGCGGATTGCAGCAACGGGGGACCTGAACGGTGACGGCAAGATTGATCTGATTTGGAGCAATAACTCCACGGGTGAGACCGTTTACTGGCTCATGAATGGTGCCACCATAATTCAAAGTGGCACCTGGATGACCCACCCGACATGGCGAGTGGTTGCTGCAGCGGACTTTGATGGCAACGGCAAGGCGGATCTGGTTTGGTACAACAGCGCCACCGGTGAGACCGCCTATTGGCTAATGGATGGGGCGATCAAGGTCCAGAGCGGTAGCTGGATGACACATCCGACCTGGAAAGTTGTCGCCACTGGAGACTTTAATGGTGACGACAAAGCCGATCTGGTTTGGCACAACAGTGCCACCGGCGAGACGGCCTACTGGCTCATGAATGGCGGTGCCAAGATCGAAAGCGGCACCTGGTTGACCCATCCAACCCAAAAGGTCGTTGCCACCGGTAACTTTAGCGGTGGTGGAAAGTCAGACTTGGTTTGGTATGACAGTGCCACCGGCGAAACCGAATATTGGTTGATCAACGGCAGCAAAAAGGTGAAATCCGGCTCGTGGATGACACACCCGACTTGGAAAGTGGTGGCGACCGGCGACTTCAAGGACGACGATCGCTCAGATCTGGTTTGGTTTAACAGTGCCACCGGTGAGACCGCATACTGGCTGATGAAAAAAGAGAAAAAGGAACAATCGGGAACCTGGTTGACGCACCCATCTTGGCAGGTGATCGGTCCGTAACCTCGATATTGAATTGTTTTGCCCCGACTATTTTGTCGGGGTCTGTGTGAGGTACGTCACAATTTACACAATTCATTTTGCGAAGATCGGTGACGACTTTGCGTGTCTCGTTTGCACGATTTTATGCGATGTGAGAGAGGGAAGTCCCGTGATTAGGGGATGGGGCGGCGATTTTCCCTATTTCCACAATTAAAGGGCGGGACCGGCTGGGGAATCGAGGCTTGCGCGATGCGTTGCAAATCGTTAACATTACCGACTGAAAACGCACATTTTCTTGGTTCGATTGTGCTAGAATTTAATGCTCATATAAATCAATTAGTTAACAACGCTAGTTAACCTAATAAAAATGGAAACCTCATGAAGCGCTCAAATAACCGTAAAAATAGTGTTGCCATTGCCGCCGTATTGGCGTCATTTTCAATGACCGCCTCCTTCGTGGCGCAGTCACAAACCGGTCCGGTTTCGCCGGCGTACAAAATTCCCGACGGTAGCAGCGACAAAGATGGCCCTAAGGGCATTCCGCTCAGTGAGGGGTTATCTCTTTTCCCACATCTGAATGTGGGATTCGGCCGCGACAACAATTTGTTTCTGACCAACGTAAATCGCACCAGCTCCAACCTGCAAACCTACAATCCTGGTTTTAAGGTTGAAGCGAACGCCGAAAGCGCCAAATTTGGCCTGCTGTACGACCTCAATATTGGTCGTTATTCGCAGAGCAGCGCCGATAATTACACCGATTACCGTGTTCTTGGCACAGGTGAATTTGTTTTTACCTCCAGCATGGGCTTAAAGCTTGCTGCTGAATACGCGCACGGACATGATCCGCGCGGCTCGACTGATCGGGGTATTTCCGGTGCGCCTGACGAGCACCGCACCAGCACGCCAAGTATGTTGTTTGCCTACGGTGCAAACGATGCCATTGGTCGCTTTGAGGTTGAAGCCGGCTCCGCCAGCAAACGATATGTGAACAACCGTGCCACGACGATTGGCAGTGATCGTAATACCGACAATTTTGGTGGCCGTTTTTTCCTGCGCGTTGCACCAAAAACATCGGTGTTGTTTGAAGCCCGCGAAGACCGCATTGATTACAAACTTTTAACATCGTTGCAGGATAGCAAAGAGCAGCGTTATTTGGTGGGCCTGAAATGGGACGCAACAGCGGCAACCAGTGGCACCGTCAAGGTCGGTCAGATTCGTAAAGACTTTGCGTTGGCTTCGAGGCGCGATTTCACAGGTACGGGTTGGGAAGCGCAAGTGAGCTGGAAACCGCTCAGTTATTCCAAATTTAATTTCTTCACCACCAAGTCATTTTCTGAGTCGACGGGTTTGGGTGACTTTACCTTGGCCAAAAAATTCGGCGTCAATTGGCAACATTCTTGGAATTCGCGTTTGATGTCAACGGCCAGCATGTCGCGTGCGGATGATGATTTTGTCGGCAACACCCGCTCCGACTCCACCGATACCATCGGACTGAAACTAAATTACAAGGTCATGCGTTGGTTGACGGTTGGCGGCGAATATACAAATACCAAACGTGATTCCAATACCAGCGGATTTAACTACAAGAAAAATCTTTACATGCTGACACTTGGCGCGACTCTATAGCGCTGCGGTTTCTTTTGGCAAATCGTCAAAGGCCCTGACCGCATGTTTTGTTCGGCGGTTGAGGCCTTTTTCTTTTTCCGGCGTGATGTTGATTTTTACTTCGAGGCACCTGTTTGATGTTTTCTAAATTGTTGAAAAACTGTTTGTGGTTGGTATTGGTGACCGTCACAGGGTGGGGGGTGGGTTTAGGTGGATTGTCCGCCCATGCACAAAGCCAGCCGCAAATGACCACGTCCAGCCGCACACAAATTGCTGATGTTGCGCCGGGTCAATCGCTGTCTATTTACAAACTCGGTGTCGGGGATGTGATCAGTGTGCAGGTGGTTGGCGAAGAGGACCTTAAGCGGGAAAAAGTTCGCCTGTCGGATGCCGGTACCTTGTCATTCCCCTATCTGGGTGAAATTCGCGTGCGTGGTCTCACCGTTGGTGAATTGGAAAGCTTTATCACCAAAGGGCTGCAAGGCAGATATTTGTTGAATCCCCAGGTCACGGTGACGATGCACGAATACCGTAATTTTTTCGTCAATGGTCTGGTCGAGAAGCCGGGTGGGTATCCGTTTATCCCCGGCTTGACCGTGCGCAAAGCCATTTCGATTGCGGGCGGATTTAAAGAGCGTGCCGCCAAAGAACGTATCAATGTCATTCACGAGGACGACCTCAAGGGCAACGCCAAACGTATTTCGCTCGACTCCGCTGTGAAGCCCGGTGACATATTGACTGTCGAAGAAAGTTTTTTTTAGAAAAATGATATGAATGACCGCACATTAATGGATCGTTTGCCAATCGCGCATACAGGCGCAATGGGATTGGCACATCCTGAGCCCGAAGGCGAAACACTCGATCTGGTCGAATACTGGCGATCGATCACCAAACGCAAGTGGAGCATCCTCGGCCTGGTTGCACTGGTGGCACTGATCACGACCCTGATCGTGTTTTCGTTAAAGCCGTTGTACCGGGCCACAGCCACGGTCATGATCGAGCAGTCCAAATCAAAGGTGGTTTCGATCGAGGAGGTGTACAACTCCATGGGCGGTGGTAATCGAGAGTATTACCAAACTCAAGTTGAAATCATCAAGTCGCGTGAGCTCGCCCGCAAGGTGGTCGAGCGTCTGAAGCTGACCACCCATCCAGAATACGATCCGCGTCAGGCCACCAACGATGGTATGAAGGCGTGGTTGCCGATGAATTGGTTCAAGTCCAATGAACCAATGACTGAAGAGCAGGTTCAAAAAAACGTGATCCGCGGGTTTATCAACGGCTTGCAAGTCCAGCCGGTGCGAAACAGCCAGTTGGTGCAAATTAGCTTTACCGCCAACGACAAAGAACTGGCGGCGTTGGTGCCCAATACCCTGGCTGACGTGTTTATCGAAAATGATCTCGAGTCCAAGGTCAAAATGACGCAAAAAGCCAGTGCCTGGCTCACCGGGCAAATGGGGGAATTGCGCGCCAAGCTGGAAGGTTCGGAAAGATCGCTGCAGGATTACCGTGAGCGCGAACGCATTGTGGATGTGAAAGGCGTGGCGCTGTCGGGTGCCGCCAAGGCGCTGGAAGAAGCCACCAGTGGGCTGGTATCGGCGCGCACCAAACGTGCCGAGGCCGAAAGCTTGTTCAACCAAGTGCAGGCCGCGCGCCAGGGAAAATCCGCTATCAACGTGGATTCCATTCCTGCGGTGCTGCGTCATCCAACCGTGCAAAGAATGAAAGAAATAGAAGCCGAAGCCGAGAAGAAACTGGCTGAGGCATCAAAACGCTACGGACCGGAGCACCCAAAGATGGTGCAAGCCAGCTCCGAACTTAACTCTGCGCGCGACAACACCAAACGGCAAATGGAAACGGTCATGTCCGGTGTCGCCAAGGAGTACGAGATTGCCCGCGCCAATGAACAAGCCATTGCCAATGCCTTGGGTCAAAGCAAATCTGAAATTCAGGGTATTAACCGCAAAGAATTCCAGCTTGGGGTGTTGGAGCGTGAAGCGCAGGCCAATCGTCAGCTTTACGATATGTTTTTGAATCGTTTTAAAGAAACCAATATTTCTGCTGATTTGCAATCCACCGTGGCGCGAGTGGTCGATCCATCCATTGTGCCGGGCAGCGCCTATGCACCCAAAAAATCGCAGATTGTTTCGATAGCCGCCGCGGTCGCACTGATCATCGGCATGATGTTGTCTTTGTTGCTCGATCGAATCAATAACACCGTCAATACCGCCGGCGAAGTCGAGGGGCGCCTTGGTGTGCCGATGCTCGGTTACTTGCAAAAGATGGAGAGCGGCGGCAAAAAATCCATGAAAACGGAAATGGCCTTCTTAACGGATAGCCAGTCGTTATTTTCCGAATCGATTCGCACCATTCGTACCAGTGTGTTGATGAGTGCGTTGGATGTGCAGAAAAAAGTCATTTTGATTACTTCGTCGGTGCCGGAAGAAGGCAAGACCACCGTGTCGTTTAATCTGGCTTGCGCCTTGGCGCAGGTCAAACGGGTGTTATTGATTGATGCCGATATGCGTCGCCCGAAAATTAACCGGGTAATTGGTATCGCCAAAGACGCCAAAGGTTTATCGCATTTGGTCGCCGGTGTGGCGCAGGTGTCGGAATGTATTGTTAAACACGAGCAGGGTGGCTTTCATATTTTGACAGCTGGCTTTGTGCCACCCAATCCATTGGAAATGTTGTCATCAGCCAAGTTTGCCGATGTGATCGATAAATTAAAAGACGCCTTTGATGTTGTTCTCATTGATTCACCGCCCGTGCAGTTGGTGAGTGATGCGGTGGTGTTGTCCCAGTTGGCCGACACGGTCCTCTACGTGGTCAAGGCCGACTCAACCCCGTATCCACTGGCGCGGGGTGGTTTGCGCCGTCTGGCCATGGCCAATGCGCCGATTCTCGGTGTGGTTTTGAATCAACTTGATTTGGAGCGCGCTGAGAAATACTATGGCGAATATTCAGGCTACGGCCGTTATCGTGGTTACAAGGGTTATTACGCCTACGGCTACGGCCCCAAGGGTAAAAAGGAAGTGGTCTGATGCGTGCGTGGCTGCCATGGGTGATTGTTGCCTTATTGGCGGCGGCTTCGGTCGCCACCATCCGCCATGCGGTGGCCGACGAGACGGTGTCGGGAATCAACAGCAAACTTTATGAAGCAGGCAAAGCGCAAGCCAATTTGGGTCTGAATATCGACGACACGGTTTGGAAATATCTGCAAGCGGAAGCCAGATTTGCTGTTCGCCAGGCACCGCAGAATGGGCACTATTGGGGCGCTCTGGCGCGTGTTTATTACTTGCCCAGATCAGTCGGCCAGACGGCCGTGTCGCCTGATTACATGGCGGCCTACGAAGCTCATCGGCACGCTGTCGTCGCGCAGCCCAGTTCAGGCTATGCGTGGTCCGCATTGGCGTATGCGTCGGATCATTTGTTTGCGCAAAACCAATTGCCGGGCGGCAAAGCGGCGCTCGAACAGGCCTTGGTCAGAGCCGCGGCGTTAGGCGCTCGCGAGCCGCAAGTGTTGCGTGGGGTGGTGGATTTGGGTCTTGCCAATTGGCCTGTTTTGGGCGCGGCAACAAAGCAGGATGTCCAACGCGCGGTGAATCATTTGGCTTTACGTCATTCGGGTGACGTACTTTTTATTGCCAACCAGCGCGGCGCTTTGCCCATTGTTTGTGCAGAACAGGCGCTGGCTCTTCAGAAGGTTTGTATGGCATTGGCCCCCAATCCTGGCGGGTAAAGAGGCTGCAATTTACGCAAAATTGGATTAGTTAGTATTAGGTTAAGGCAATATTTGAAGCATAAAGAAACACAAAGAAGCATAATGAAGTACAACGTTTATTTTGGAGGGGCACATGAAGGTCATCAAATATTTAGCGTCAACAATGTTGTTTTCATTTGTCGCAAGCGCAGGGCTGGCACTGGCCCAAGTTGCGACCGTGTTTGAACTGACTGGTACCGCCACGGCTTCAGCCGCAGTAGCAGCAGGTGCACCGGCCGCAGCGGGGCGCAGCTTACGCAAAGGCGACGGCATCAACCAGGGCGATTCGGTTACGACCGCTGCCGCGTCAAGCATTGTGCTGCGATTCCTCGACGGCCAAATTGTTGCGCTCGCCGCCAATTCGACCTTTTCCGTAACCAATTACAGCTACAACGCAGCGGAGCCAGCCAAGAGTAATGTGTTGTTGTCGCTCGTGAACGGCGGCATGCGGGCGGTCACCGGGCTGATCGGCAAGGCGCGTCCCCAGGCGGTGACTTATCGTGCCGGCAATGCGACCATCGGAATCCGTGGGACGGATGTCCTCTTTGCGGTCGCTGGGGGGCAGGTGGTTGTTACCGTGGCGGAAGGGGCAGTCTCGTTTAGCTTTGGCGGTCAGACTGTGACCATTCCGGTTGGGCGTGGCGTAGTAACGACCTCGACAGGGACGATCGTAAGTACCACCGCGGCCGCGATTAGGGCTGCGGTTGCGGCGTCGCTGCCAGCGAACGCGACAAAGGCGGAGAAAGATGCAGTCGCAGCGCTCTCAGCAGCACTCGAGGCCGCCAACGCGGCTACCTTGCGAATTGCGGTACTTCAGGCGGTGACAGCAGCGAATGCGGAAAACGCAGCGAAGGCTGCGAAGGAAGCGAAGGATAAGGCGGACAAGGCGGCGGCGGATAAAGCGGCCGCTGACAAGGCAGCCAAGGACGCGACAGATGCGGCCGCGAAAGCAGAGGCTGAAAAAGTAGCAGCGGCTGCGGCCACGGCGCTTGCGGCGGCGCAGGAAACGGCCCGCACGGCGGCGGCAGCAGCAACAGCGGCCGCGAACGCGGCGCGAGCAGCAGCAGCGGCTGGTGCGGCAACCGGAACCACTACGGGGTCAGGTGGTAGTGGTAGTGGTAGTGGTGGCGGTGGCACTGGCGTCCCTTGTACTTCGGTGTCACCGATACGTGTTCCGACTGGCTGTACGGGCTAGTTGATTGGGTCGTTGAGCCTGCCGATGTTTTTGTTGGTGGGTCCATCGGAAAGTAATTCCGCAAAACGGGCACCTTCGGGTGCCCGTTTTTCTCGGTGGTGCCGACGGTGGCAGTACGCTTGCACTCTGCACAACCGTCGTCTCGGCTATGGTCGGGACGAATGGAAGAAACCCATCAGGCGTGTTACTCGGCTGCTCCCATTGCGGCAGTGGGCTGTGTAAATAAACAACGGGCACCTTCGGG
>JAYTBF010000214.1:0-3929 GCA_043737175.1 Burkholderiales bacterium | reverse complement strand
CAAATTTGGCATGCGCACCCTCGCTTATCACGAGGCGGTACCCGGTCAACAGCGACCTTGGCCTTCGGTTTGATGCCGAAATGAGGGTCCAGCCCGGTGGTGATGTCGTCAATGATGCGGGTGTAATCCTTGAGGATTTGCGCGCGGCCTTCGTCGTTATCTGCATACACTTGCGCGGGTGAAATCGACAACGCATCGATACGTTCGGTGCGGGTGCCTTGTTTATATCCAGCCGCTGTCAGACGGTTGTCCATATCCGCGCCGATGCGGGCGACCTCTTTCAAGCCCAGAGCGTGCAACTCGTCTGCTTTCATCTTGGTGGTGGTCATGGCCTCGATTTGGTACTCGTAAAACTTATCACCGTCCGGTAGCGCCCAGACACCGTCGTTGCGTAGCGCCTTGGTTTTTAATGAATCAATGTAGGCGGCGAGTTTGGTATAGGCGGGGATGACATAAGTGCCGACGTGTTGTTCAGCTTCTTTGGCCAGTTTGTCGCGGGTTGCCTGATCCATATTGTTGGCAGGAATTTTTGCCAATTTGTTTTTGAGCGAAACCGTCAGTGTATTACCTGCCGGTCCGGGCGCCATAAAAGTTTGTAATTGTTCGCCGACTTTTTCCACCACAAAACGCGGTGGAATAATGCCTTTGCTCTCGCGCAGTTTCAGACTTTCAATTACTTGATCAATTTTTTTGGGGAACAACGCCAGCCGCGCCAAATAGTGTGCCGCATCGGTCGCATCATTAACTTGCTGAACTTCTGTCAGCATATTCGGCAGGCCGCTTTGAATGCCAAACATCTGGTTGACCGGATAGTCGTGGTAACGCCACTTTTCGCCGCGCACCTGTACACCCAAGAAGTACTCGAGCACGTCGTAGGAGAGTTTGTCCTGGCCGGTAAATTTGCTGCTGTCGTACGAGGTGAGTGTGGCGTAGTTTTCTTTTAACTTGGCGATCTGGCGATCGGTTTCGGCCGGGGAGGAGTCGGCCAATTTGGCGTTGTGACCACGAATACCGATCGGCTCAAGCAGGCGCATTTGCGTCAGCATTTCCGGATTGTCGAGGGCGAATTGGGCAAACACGCGCGTGTAAAACCAATTGATATTCAGCGGTTTGGCGTACCAGGTGTGAATACCCAGCGCGGCGGCCAAGATCAGTAAGGTTAATAAGGTGATGCCGACCCACTTCAGTGCACGCTTCATGGATAAATCCTTTTTTTCAATTGATTATGCTGGTGACCATTTTGTTGACGCACAGGATAACCGACAATTTTCCGCCCCACACATATTGCCTGCCGCAACCGGCGCAAACCATCACGGTGCGACGGAATGCGCAACTTGGCGATGGATTGCGGGAGCAGTGCGGCCGGGTTGTCGGTGTTGATTGGCGGATTTGACCTGCAATTGAAGCCGCCGCCTCTGCGATTCGTCGTCAACCGCTGGCCTATGTACATGCTGAAGTCTAAATTGATCGGACTGGATCATCACCAAACACCCTACCGATTTATACCTTCCCCACCAGGAGGCACTATGTTGCAATCATCACCAATTCACAAAACCGCACGCTCACTCGTTGCCGCCGCCGCGCTATTTGCCGTATTTGCCGCCGCTCCGGCTGCCGCGCATGATCCCGATCGATTCTCCACCCCAAAACGATTTGGCGCGGGAATTGATGTCAACGCAAAACCGAAGGTGGAGGACACCGGTCTGCCGCTTTATCCCGGTGCGACAATTGATCGCGACCGCAAGAATGATGAGGATGGGGTCAACCTGAATTTGTGGTTCGGGTCGTACGGACTGAAGTTGGTGGTGGTGAAACTTGCATCGACGGATCACATTGATCAGGTCGAGGCGTTTTATCACAAAGCGCTCGGCCAATACGGCGAAACATTGGACTGCACCAGTTATGTGCGTGAACGCAGCGGCCATTCGAAATCCGGCGACCGTGATAAAAAATCATCCCTGCTCACCTGTGACGATATTCAAATGGGCAAATCCAGTCTGCGTGACGGCACGTTGTATAAATCTGGAACCCGTAACAAACAATATGGCGTGGCCGTACAAAGCAAAGGTGACGGCGCGAAGTTTCAGTTGTTCTATTTTGAAAAACGCGGGTTGGACGACTGATGCGACTGGACTAGTCGGTGGGAGGGGTCGTGCTGCTGGCGTGCAGATTCATAGGTTGCTGGGTGCCGTACAATTTGTCGCAAATCGGAAAAGTGATATTGAAATTACATTCGGTCATGCGTGCCGGGTCGTGATGGGCGGTGTGCAAACCGCGTAGTGCACGCACCAGCCGCAGCCTGCCAATAAAGCTATCGTGCGGGACGTGATACGAAAAATGCAGCCATTCATAGGTCAGGTAATAAGTGATGCCGACGGCAAAAAACAGCCGCGCCACGTTTTCCGAAATAAGCCACCACAACGGCAATGCGAGCAACGCTGCAGTGGCAATCACCAGCCCAATCGCCCACCACGGAAAAAATACCCAGTAATATTCGCGCGGATTTCGAACCGACATATTGTGGTGGTCAAAATACACGTGGTGCTGCCGCGTGTGGCGCTCAAATAAAATCTCCCGGCCGCGTCGCAAGTGGTGCATCGGCCCGCGATGCACCAAATATTCCACCCAATTGGCGGTAAAAAACGCAATCGGAATCACCAGCCATTCCCAGCGGCCCACGCTTTGCAGCGACAACAACGCATACAAAATGGCGCCCAGTGCCAGCAAGTTGGCCGCGCCAAAATACAGCGCGGGGTGATAACCTGGAGGAATAAAAATGTCGAGTTGGTCGCGACGGTTATTCAGTCGGTTTTCTGCAGGTGTGTTGGCGATTTGTGTTGCACTATGTTCCGCCGTGGTTGTTTCCATGTTTATCCCAAAAACTGCGTAATCCAACGTGATGGCGGCTTGATGAACAAAGCCGCCATCCAGACAATAGCGAATTTTTCTCTTCAACTACGGCCACAACCACCAAAAAGTCAGGGCGCTCACCACCGCATAAATAATGGCATCAAGCACGTCCTTGCCAACACTGCCCCATGGTTTGCCCATCCAAATCGCCATTGGGAAACTGCCGGCGGCATAGGCGACAAAACTCACCACCCCGACCAGATGCGCCGTGCTGCGGCTGTCGCCCTTGATGCCAAAGGCATCAACCGCCACGGCGGCGGCGATGAATGCAATGACCAGGGTAAAAATAAACCATTGCACCAGTGTTCCACCCATTGCCGGAGCGGCATTGGGACGAATAGTAATAAACGCCACCGGCCCGTCGGTAAATTTTTTGATCATGGCCGGATCTGCCATGTCTTTCATGTCCACACAATGCGGCAAAACATATTGGCCGGATGGCGGGGAGCCGGCACGGATGGCAACACGCACATCGTCCTCATTGCTGACTTTTTGGTAATCCGAGTTATGCCACTTGAACACCATGTGAATCAAGCTGCTGGCGATAAAAATAAACACCGCTGTTGCCAGAATAGGCAACCAAAGCTGAAAAACTTCGCTCATGATAGCTCCCGTTTTGGTGGGATACGGTTGGGATACAAATGGCCGATACCTGAATTGAGTCCCCCGCGCCGTTCAGGCGTAGTGTGCCGGTGCTGTATTTGCTTGACCGATTGCGCGTCAAATTTACACTGAAACGGTGTGCAATATTTTCTTTATAGCAATAGACCGCAATGGCCTTTAAATCGGAAAAAAGACGTAGGGGAAATTATAGAATCGTCGTCCCTGAGGAGGCAGGGACCAAGTCCACTTGTTTGTTGCACGTTCTTGTCGATGTTCTGAGCCATATAATTGGCCTTGACAGGAGGACAGAAGATGAATACTATAAGTAGCAATTTCCTCATGAACACAACCCCGTACCATACCTAATGCCGAACTGCGGAGTATCAAGTATGGATGAAGCAGCCCAAGCACTCGAC
>JAYTBF010000213.1:0-9451 GCA_043737175.1 Burkholderiales bacterium | reverse complement strand
ACCCATCTTGGCATTGCTCAAACCCGCTCTTGACCCGATAGAACCCCGCATTGAGCCGATTCAGGGAGAATTGTTCAAAACGTTGGGACACTAGTGATGCTGGCCAATTAATTAATTTTGCTCGTTAAAATCCAATAGCAGATTGGCTTTTGCTTCCCGACAAATAGGCCGCGCAAGTTGGGCCCAAAGGCTGCAACTTGCGCAAACCGCCCGACCCACCTCCTACACAGCAATAACCCCAGATCTAAAGGACGCCTAATAACTGCCGATAGAGTCGGGTGGGGCCATATTGTTTGTCGGCTAAAGTTTATGGCAGCAATTGGCTTACAGCAGGATAACTATTGTTTTTGACGGACAAACGCGCTAACCTCCAGTTCCATCATTCGTCCATAATTGGTCAGAATTCTTGCGAATTTGGCACCAAAATTACGCAATTTGATTGTGGCGGTGTGTATATTGACTGGCGGTTGGCTGACGGACGCTGTGGGGCAAGTCGCAAATCGTCGGCGATTATTAACTACGAATACAAGAAAGTGACTTTGTGGCGGAAACAAAAACATTATCGGGAACACGAGTAATGGTGATCGATGATTCGAATACCATTCGCCGTAGCGCCGAAATTTTTTTAATGCAAGCCGGATGCCAGGTCATTCTGGCTGAGAACGGCTTTGACGCCCTTGCCAAGATCGCTGATCATCAACCGGATGTTATTTTTGTCGACATCATGATGCCCCGACTGGACGGGTATCAAACATGCGCGTTGATCAAAAAAAATGGCAAGCACAAAACCACACCGGTGATCATGCTGTCGTCAAAGGACAGTTTGTTTGACCGGGCACGGGGTCGCATGGTTGGATCGGATGAATATTTGACCAAACCATTTTCCAAAGAGAGCCTGCTCAAGGCGGTTGAGGCACATCTCGCAAACCGCAACGCGCAGCAAAACGTTGCTTAAAGTGGGGGCATTCAGCTTAACTTGCAACGATTTTCTGTCAAGAAATAAAGTTTCCTCCAATACTTATAAAATTGGACTTTCACGATTAACAATTTTTGAACAAGCACGACTGGACTGGAGCAAACAAAATGGCCATAAATAAAATTTTAGTAGTTGATGATTCGCCGACTGAGCGGACCTTCATGGAAGGTTTACTGATCAAGGCGGGCTTCACCGTTATCTTTGCCTCGAGTGGCGAAGAAGGTGTTGAAGTCGCCAAAAGCGCGCAGCCCGACTTGGTGCTCATGGATGTGGTCATGCCCGGCTTAAATGGGTTTCAAGCAACAAGAGCCATTACGCGCGAGGAAACCACCAAACATATTCCAGTCTTCATTTGCACAACCAAGGATCAGGAAACGGACAAGATTTGGGGAATGCGTCAAGGTGCCAAGGACTATATTGTCAAGCCAATTAATGCCCCCGATCTGATTGCCAAAATCAAGTCGCTCGGGTAACGGCAAAATTTCCTTACCTTTCGCGTAAACAATGGCACGTAAAACGAGTCTTCGCGAGTTTCAGCGCAACTTGGCTGAGCGACTTCGCGATCCGTCGAAGTTGCGCGCGTTTGCCTCTAAACTTGGATTTCAGGTCGGGGACGAAAACTGGTTTGTCAGCTTGTCTGATGTCGCGGAAGTGATTCCCACCCCCAGTTTTGTCAACGTGCCTCAAACCAAGTCGTGGTTCTATGGTGTGGCCAACATTCGTGGCAAGTTATTTTCAATTGCCGATTTTTCCGGGTTTCAGGGCAATGCACTCATCGCCGCCAATGCGGATCGCAGGGTGGTGCTGATTAATGAGAGGCTTCTTGAGGCGTCGGGCATTGTTGTCAGCCGCATGATGGGACTGCGTAATCCCGATTTATTTACCCGAGAATCTGTTGCTGACACGTCGCGCCCGTGGATAGGGGCGCAATATCGTGATGCCAACGACAAAATTTGGCTGGAACTTGATGTTAAGGCGCTGGCCAGCAACATCGCTTTTTTGAATGTTGGCGAAGCGACAACAGACGGGTCTCAAGCCGCCGGCAATTTCTAGCTATTTGGTTCAATTGCTCGGCGCTGTCCGCAACTTTTTTCTACCGTTTTCGAATTTCCAGTATTTGCACGCAAATTTGTACATTCGTAACTTTGCAATAACGATACGACAATTTTTTAATGCCTTGCATTGAAATTTTTTTGATATCAATCGGTTCGGAGAAACCATCATGGCATTTAAAATATCTACGCCGTCCTTTCTGAAGGGCAAAGCCAAGCCAGACTTGTCCAAGACATCTAGCGGCTCATCCTCCGTATCCAAATCCCAACAGGCCAAAAAGGCCGACGACAGAGGCCTATTTGGTTCGCTTTTTTCCGCGAAGAAAAAGGCAAATATGTTGACCGGCACAGCAACAAGATCAACGACCGGTCCGACCACCAACTCCGGTTTTGGTAATACCGGCGAACAAACAAAAAAAATTGCCGCCACAGTTGCTGCCAACAAAACGGCGAAACCGAAGAGTGATGCGAGTGGGTTCAGTTTGCCGATGTTGGGGAAATATTCCCTTCAAGTGCAACTTCAGGTGCTGGGCACGCTTGCAGGCGTCCTATTCATCTTCATGCTCGGCGCCATTGCCTTGGACACCGTTAACCGCGGCAATATTTCGACCTGGACCAACATTACTTCGCAGCTGCAGTTTCATACTCAACGACTGGCAAAGTCCGCCGGACTCGCTGCCCGCGGCGAACTGACTGCTTTTCCGCAATTGCAAGACAGCCGGGATCAATTTCAGATTTATATGGACGTGTTGAATAACGGTGGCGAGGCGTTCAACGCAAAAGTCCCTCACGCAAAAGTTTCAGAAGAACTCACGTCTCGCATGGCGGAGTTGACCAAGCGCTATCAAGACGCATCGATTGCAGCAACCGCTATTCTTTCGGCAAAGAGTGACTTGAGCAACTTGAGCCGAAATGTTTCGCAAGTGCGCGCAGGCTCGGAGGAGCTGGCTGGAATTTCGCAGCAATTGACGGTGGCATTGCAGCAATCTGGCACCAATCCCGCCCAGGTTTTGAAGGTAAACCGACTTACCTTTTTGGCGGAACGCCTTGGACGCGGCTCTGCCGAAATTCTAGGTGCTGAGATTATCGATCCGGAAGTGACCTTCCTGATGGGCAAGGATACCAACGACTTTCGAGACCTAGTGAAGGCTCTGGAGAGCGGCTCGGATGCGGTTGGCGTGTCTGCTGTGACTGGTGAAAATCGTGCGCGCGTGGCAAAACTTCGCGAATCGTTTACAAGTTTTGAAGCCAACGTAAAACCAATTTTGGATAATGTGCAGAAGCTGATTTCCGCGCGGCAGTCAGGGCGCGCCCTTCAGCAAGGATCTGAACAGCTGCTGGCCAACGTGGAATTGATGCAAAACGCCTTGGCCTCAGAAACAGGCCAGCTACCACTTATATTGGCGGCGGCGTTTGGCTTGATGATGTTTATCACCATTGGTGCAATTGGTTATTTGTATCTGGTGAATGAGCGCAAACGCGGTGTGCAGTCCGAACTGGAAAACAAACGAAATCAGGAAGCGATTTTGCGATTGTTGAATGAAATGGGCGACTTGGCCGACGGTGACTTAACAATCCGGGCCAAGGTCACTGAAGACATTACTGGTGCGATCGCCGACTCGATGAATTACACAATTGATGAATTGCGGACACTGGTCACCGGCGTGAACAACGCGTCGACACAAGTGTCGGCGCGGTCCCACCAAGCGCAGGCCGTGTCGGTGCAGTTACTGGACGCTGCAGAAAAGCAGTCAAGAGAAATTCAAATGACGACCGAGCAGGTTTTGACGGTGGCAAATACATTGTCAACGGTGTCAACCAACGCCGAAGAGTCATCCAAAGTTGCGTTGCGCTCGTTGGCCGCGGCCGACAAGGGTCGAAATGCGGTGCAGAACTCCATTTCCGGCATGAATGATATTCGCGACCAGATTCAAGAAACATCAAAACGAATCAAACGGCTCGGTGAATCCTCGCAGGAAATTGGCGAGATTGTTGAGTTGATTTCTGACATTACTGAACAAACCAACGTGCTGGCGTTAAATGCGGCGATTCAAGCGGCATCCGCTGGTGAAGCCGGGCGCGGCTTTTCTGTGGTTGCGGAAGAGGTGCAACGCCTTGCCGAGCGTTCCGGTGAGGCGACCAAACAAATCGGCGCCATTGTAAAAACCATTCAGGCGGATACCCAAGACGCGGTTGCCGCGATGGAAAAATCAACCACGGGTGTGGTTGAAGGGGCCAAGCTGGCTGACGCGGCCGGTCAAGCTTTGAACGAAATTGACTCGGTTACCAAAAACCTTGCCGACCTGATTGAAAAAATTTCCAACGACACACAAGCGCAGGCGGCGTCAGCAAACAAAGTCGCACGCAATATGCAGGATATTTTAGAAATTAATCGCCAGACAACGGCTGGTACACAGCAAACAGCGAATTCAATTAAAGACCTCGCAGATGTTGCCTCAGATTTGAAGTCGTCTGTTTCCGGCTTCAAGCTGTAAGTAGACTGTAAAAGAAAACGGCCTGCTGTATTAATGAACCCGACACCGCCATCAACACTGGATTTAGGACCACTTTCTTGGGTTAAAACCGAGATTGAGCACTCGCTTGCCGAGGCGCGGTCTAATCTTGACAAACTTGCCGTTGATGCAAGTGATGTTAAGGCTCTTAAATATGTATCGACACACCTTCACCAGGTAACCGGCGCGCTTTCGATGGTCGGCTTGGGTGCGGCCACAAAATTTTCCGAGGAAATTGAAGCGCTGGTTGCCGGCTTCGGTGGCGCTGAAGCACAGGCCGTCATCAAGGAGCGCGTCGCTCTTGCCAAACAAGCCACCGGTTCACTTTCGGCTTATCTGGATTCGTTGATGTCGGGCGCAGCGGATCGCCCGATGTCATTGGTGCCGGCCTACCTCGCGGTCAATCGCGGACGGGGCGAAAATAACGCTGCGGAAAGTGATTTGTTTTCGCCAGACCTGAATGTGGTCGTGCCAATGCCGGAAGATACAGTTGCGCTACCAAAGTCAGACATGCTGACTGAGGCCGTTAAGCAACGGCGAGGTTTGTATCAGGCCGGATTACTGAAATTGCTGAGGGAAAAAGATTTGTCGGGTGGCGCTCGTGATATGCGCAACGCGACCATGGCCATTGAAGCCCTGCAGGTCACGTCACCGACACGTGCCTTTTGGTACACCGCCAGTGGTTTTTTTGACACCGTTGCGACCAATCCTGCAGATGCGGGCGCACTCGCCGTTCAGCTATTTGGAAAAATCGATCAGCAGATCAAATTATTAATCGACGGCGTGCACAAAGTGCCAGAGCGTCTGTTCCGTGACCTGCTGCTTGTCATTGGTAAATCCAAGTCCAACACCGACCGGATTCGCAATATACGTGCACTGTATCGACTGGATGAATTGCTTGCCGCCGCACCAACGAGCAATTCCGCCTCAAGTGATGCGGTGCAAACGCTGGTCCGGTCACTTCGTGACCAAGTCCAAATCGGCAAGGAAAACTGGTTGAAATTTACCAGTGGCAATCGCGCGGCGCTAGAAGCGTTTGCCGAACAGGGCACCGTGTTGGGGCAACACGCCCAACCACTTCCCAATGTCGGCATGGCTGAGTTGTTACGCGTGCTTGGGCTGGTGGGACCACATTTGAAAAAAACCGGCGTGCCCGCCACCGAAGTTCAGGCGCTGGAAGTGGCGTCCGCACTTTTATTTGCCGAGTCGTCACTCGAAAATTTTGACCGCCTTTCCCCAGAATTTACCGGCCAGACGAATGGAGTGATTGGTCGCATCAAGGGTGCCATGTCTGGAACGCCCCTGCCAGCGCTGGATGCGTCTACCAACGCATTGATGGATGACTTCACCCGGCAGGCACAAGAGCGCTTGCTCATGTTCCAGGTTGGGCAAGAAATACAAGTAAATCTTTCAACTATTGAGGGGACACTCGACGCTTTTTTCCGCGACCCGGTCAAAACTGCTGAATTGGCAACGTTGCTACCGCTTTTTTCGCAGATTCAAGGCGCATTGTCCATTCTCGAATTGAACGAAGCCGCTGCACTCAATCAAATGCTGCGCGAACGCGTTGCGTTATTTTCGTCTGGCGCGATTAAAGGCGTGGGTGACGACGCCGAAGCTGTTGCCGAGGGGGTTTCGGCGATGGGATTATTTATTTCCGCGCTGCAACAAAACGCGGCGGACGCGCGTACCGCGTTGCTTCCCGCCCTGATTCGGTTTGGCATGGCCAATAAGCCCGCGGTTGGGGAAGGAAGCCTGATCAAATCACCGGTTTCAAAAGCGGATGTTGATGTCGATAAACAAAAAGTTCAGGCGCTCTACTCCGATTGGAAACAGCAGCCGGACGACGCCGCCTCTCGCAGCCATTTGCGAGAGGCGGTAGAAGAGCTCAAACAGAATGCGGAGGTTTCCGGTGATGCCGCTGCCGTAAAGTCGTCCGAAACGTCATTACGCGCCATTGATGCGTCATTTGACCCAAATATTACCGGTGTCAGCGCAGCGCTTGCCGACATTGCGCCGACCAAACCGGCCGATGCGCCAACGCCCCAGGTTGTCCAGCTCATTGACGCGCCCGCATCAGAAATTGATCAAGAGCTGCTCGACATATTTCTTGAAGAGGCGACCGAGGTGGTCGCGACCATTCGCGAAAGTCTGGCGATGGTTCGCAATTCACCACATGACAAAGAAGCTCTGGTTACCATTCGACGTGGCTTTCACACGCTGAAGGGGTCCGGTCGGATGGTTGGTCTGACGGATTTAGGCGAAGTTGCGTGGAGCTGTGAGCAGGTCATGAATAAGTGGCTGAAGGGTGAAAAGGTTGCTTCACCTGGACTGCTTCAGCTCATTTCGGAAGCGTCGGACAGCTTTGCAAATTGGGTCGGGTCATTACAATCCGACGGTACGGCGGCAATTGACTCCAGTCGTATCGATGCGGTTTGTGAATTGCTGAAAAACGACAGGGAGCCGACGATTGACGGCGGCGATCCGCAGCCTGATCGCGCAATCGCGACGCCGAGTGTTCCATCTGATGCGACCGCCCCCATTGCAGCCACCCCATTGCAGGCCATAGAGGAGCAATCTCTAACCGCAACTCCATCCCTTGCCGAACCTGCAAGTGCGGAATCTGTTGAGTTTGAGTTTTCTGGCCCGGACCTGGCGCGCGAAATCAGCCCGGCAAACGCTGATGGGTTGGATGATCTGGGCACGGCCACAAGCGAACAGGCGATCGATATTTTTGCCGAGTTGCCTGCGCTTGTGACATCGAAAGCTGACTACGCAGCATCGGTGCATGACGACGATGGTGTTGAGAACGATGAAATCCTCGTCGGTCACGTGCGTTTGTCGCAGCCGCTTTACGAAATTTATTTGGGCGAATCAAGTCTGCATATTGAAGTACTTGAAAATCAGATGGCCATCATCGAGGCCAATCCACTCACTCCGGTTTCACATGACTTTATGCGTGCCGCGCACACGTTAACCAGCTCGTCGCGGACCACTGGGTTTGAATCCATTGCTGAAGTCGCCTTTGCCTTGGAAAAATGGCTGACCAGCGCCCTCGAGTTGGTACCCGCGTTCGACGAGAAACGCACCGGCGGAACGCGTCAGGCGGTTGATGCGCTGGCGAATATGGTGCTGGCGTTATATAGCCGTGAATACCCAGACACCCGCCAGGACATTGTTGAGCAGCTGGTTAATTTGCGCGAAGAATTAAAGTCGTCGGCGCGCATCGGCGAAGGCACACACCTGAGAATGCCTTTTTCGACAGCCGACAGCACGTCCGTCGAAGCGCCTTCGGACATGCTGACGGCAGCGCCTGTAGATCCAGAGCAGCAAACAACAATCGACATTACCGATTCCTCGGCGGCACCTGAATCCATTGATCCGCCGGAGATTCCGTCAATTGAATTTGACCTGCCTGCGATTGACACACCGTTAGAAATTCCATCCGCAGAATTTGACCTACCTGCCATTGATGTGCCGCTATCGACTCAGAGTGAATCGAGCGCCGCCGCTGCCGTACCGCCGGTATTGGCAGATGAGCCGGCCGCGGAGGTTTCCGCGAATGTAACGCCAGACGCCGACGACATTTTTGCCATTGCAACACCAGAAGATCTCGTTTCAGCGACTGCCGCATTTGTTGCGGCTGCACCGGCGGAAGATAAAGTTGCTGAACCAGTGCCCTCCTCCCCTGCAGCAATCACGCCTGCGCCGATAAAACAGGATGCACAGGCACAAATTCAGAGCGCGACCAGCCAACATGTATTCGAATCCGGTAAAGATCGGCGGGCGGTCAAGGATGATATTGATATCGACCTGTTGCCAATCTTTTTGGAAGAGGCAAAAGAAATCGCACCACAAGTTGGCAATGCGCTGCGCAACTGGCGCGCCACACCGGATAATCACGCCCCGGTCAATGAACTTGCCCGCCATTTACACACCTTAAAGGGCTCGGCGCGTATGGCCGGGCTGATGCGCCTGGGGGAATTGGCCCACGCAATGGAAGAGCGCATCATCAACATGGATCGCCAGCCCGCTCCACCGGTCGGCGACTTTGATGCGATTGATGATCGACTTGATCGGTTTAGCAATGTGCTGGAGAGTTTGAGCGCGGGCGATCTTTCACCGATCATCGAGATTCCAATTGAGTCGGCGGTAGCGGCGGAAATATCGAGCCTGTTGCCGGCACCCATGGCCGCAATTGCCGCTGCCCGCGCGGAGATTGTTGCCGAGGGTGAAAAACTCGAAGGCCGCGAACGTCAGGCATTACTACGGGTCAATGCCGATTTGATTGACCGTTTTGTGAACGAAGCAGGCGAATTGGCGATTGCCCGTTCGCGTGTTGACCTCGAATTGCAGGCCTTCAAAAAAGCATTGTTGGAATTGAACGATAACGTCGCGCGCATGAAGGTTCAGCTGCGTGAAGTTGAAATTGGCGCGGAATCGCAGATTCAATCACGCATCAAGGAAGCGGAAGCACTCGGCGAGCAGTTTGATCCACTCGAATTCGACCGTTTTTCGCGCATGCAGGAAGTTACACGGTTTATGGCCGAAAGCCTGAACGACGTGGTCACACTGCAACAATCGTTGGCAAAAAATATCGACGAAGCCGATTCGGCTTTGTTGCAGCAGAGCCGACTCAATCGTGACCTGCAGCAGGGCTTGATGGGCGTTCGCTTGGTTCCGCTTGGCAATCTACAAGATCGTTTTTATCGACTGGTGCGGCAAACAGCCAAGGAAATCGATAAAAAGGCCAATCTTGAATTCCGCGGCGTGCGGGTTGAAATAGATCGATCCGTGTTGGAAAAAATCACCGCTCCATTTGAACATTTGCTGCGTAATGCCGTCGCGCATGGCTTGGAGCTTCCTGCTGTGCGTGCCGCTGCCGGGAAATCTGAGATTGGTGAAATTTC
>JAYTBF010000212.1:0-3933 GCA_043737175.1 Burkholderiales bacterium | reverse complement strand
CCGGTTGACGGACATGCGCGCGCATCGATCAGCGCCACCTCCACTCCGCGCGCTTGCGCCAGCAGTGCAAACGTTGCGCCAACCGGTCCGGCACCCACCACCAAAATTTTGAATTTCGTCATTTCAGCCAGCGATGGTATTCACGTCTGGCTATCGGCGGGGGCGGTCGGCCGAGGCAAGCGACGTTAACGCCTCCACATCTTTCACCGACTTGGGACAGGTTATGGTCAAATTTTCGTTGCCGGTTTTGGTCACCAAAATATCATCTTCGATGCGCACGCCAATATCCCAAAACGCTTTGGGTACGTTGTCGGCGGGGCGAATATAAAGTCCCGGCTCAACGGTCACCACCATGCCGGCTTCCATGGTCACCCATTTGCCATCGGCTTTTTTGTAATTGCCGGCGTCGTGTACGTCCAGCCCCAGCCAATGGCCGGCGCGGTGCATATAAAACTGCTTGTACGATTCAGTTTCAATCACACTCGCCAGCGAACCCTTGCATAACTTCAAATCGATCAATCCCTGCGCCAGCACTTTCACTGCGACGTCATGATATTTGCCAAACGGGTTGCCCGGCTTGACCGCCTTGATACATTCCGATTGTGCGGCCAATACCAATTCATATACATCGCGTTGCGCGGCTGAAAATTTGCCGGCAACTGGAAAGGTGCGGGTGATATCGGCGGCGTAACTTTCCAATTCACAACCGGCATCAATCAACATCAAATCACCTTTGTTGATCACCGCGGAATTTTCCCGATAGTGCAACACACAGGCGTTGGCGCCGGCGGCAACTATCGAGCCGTAGGCAGGTTGGCGCGCGCCGTTTTTTATAAACTCGTGCAAAATTTCCGCTTCAACTTGATACTCACGCATACCAACCGTTGCAAATCGCATGGCACGCGCGTGGGCTGCCGAGGAGATTTGTCCGGCGCGACGCATGATGTCGATTTCAACGTCATCCTTAACCTGCCGCATCAAGTCAATTTTTTGGCGCACGTCATGAATTTCGGCCGGCGCGGTCACACCCATGCGAACCTTGGCGCGCACCGCATTCAACCACTTGGCGATACGTGCATCCCATGATGCATCAACACCAACCGGGGTATGAATCACCGCTTGATTGGCCATCAAATCGGGCATGAGCTTGTCGAGCTCGGCATAGGAATAGGCCTCGTCGACTGCAAAAATCTCCTTGGCCATGGTGGGGCCGAATCGAAAGCCGTCCCAAATTTCGCGTTCGATGTTTTTTTCACGGCAAAACAAAATATGGCGTGGCTTTTTACCGAGCGTGATCGCCAACACCGCCTCGGGCTCGCGTAGACCGGTCAGATAATAAAAATAACTGTCCCAGCGATATTCAAAATGCGCGTCGGCATTGCGGGTCACTTCATGTGCCGTCGGCAAAATCATCAAACCTTCTTGCAAAATTTTTGCCAAGCGTTGACGACGCTTGAGGTGCGGCGCGATATTGGGCACCACAACAGGTAACGGCAGGGATTCACGTTTCATAGGGACTCTCTTATTTGTAGACTGCGCAGCTTGGATTCAGCCATGCGCCATTTTAACGCCGAGGCGGGATTCAAGCTCAGCCAGGTGCTCGGGTGTGCCAATGTTCTCCCACTCGCCAACAAAATGCTCCGCGCTGATGCGATTGGCGGCGACAACCGGGTCGGCCCACGGGAATAACCTGGCCTTTTCTCCAGCTGGCAGGCCTTGGAAAAGTTTTGGGTGCCAACAGGTGATGCCGGCGTAATTCAGGCGTTGGCCATCGCGGGTGGCAAAACCATCCCGAATCGCAAAGTCGCCAAGCGGATGGAAAATCGGGTTTTCCGCGAGCACAAAATGCCCGTCAATTTCATTGCGCGCGATGGCCGCCAGTGGTGCAGCCAAACGGGTGTAATCATAGTTGGTGAAAATATCGCCGCTGACGGTCACAAACGGATCCGGCCCAAGCATCGGCAGCGCATTGACGATGCCGCCACGGGTTTCCAACGCGGTTTCCTCGCTATCCCCCTCCGGCGAATAACGTATGGATACGCCCCACTTTGCGCCACACCCCAGGGCGTGTTGTAACTGCTCGCCCAACCAAGCGGTATTAATAACCAAATCACCAAATCCGGCACGCGCCAGCGCTTCGATCTGCCAGACAATAATCGGCTTGCCGGCCAACCGCAATAACGGTTTGGGGGTATGGTCTGTGAGCGGACGCATGCGATGCCCGCGACCCGCGGCAAAAATCAAAACGCGATGTTTCATTTATCAATCACCATCATAGCGGCGGTTTTCGAAGCATAAATGTCTGGGGATTGGCGCAAATGCTGATGTTTGATTATTTGAACGCACCCCATTAAAACGACACACCGGTTGTGCGTGTCAGACCGTCATCAATGTTGAGCTGATCAAACAGGCGTGCCAGCGGGAACAATTCGCTGTAGCGCTCACAACATTTTCGGACATAACGGGCGAAACGCGGCGTATCCGCCAAATAGCGCGGCTTGCCATCGCGATAGTTAATTCGGGCAAAAATGCCCATGACCTTCAAATGCCGCTGCAAGGCCATCCATTCGACGTCGCGGTAAAATGCACCGAAATCGTCCGGCACCGGCAGCCCTGCCTTTTTCGCCTTTTCCCAATAACGCACCGTGCCATCCAGAATCCGATCTTCTTCCCAGGAAACAAACGCATCGCGCCACAAACAGGCAATGTCGTAGCCAATCGGACCGATCAGGGCATCCTGAAAATCCAGCACCCCAGGATTCGGGCTCGACACCATCAAATTGCGCGGCATAAAGTCGCGATGTACAAACACCCGTTGTTGCGCCAGATTGGAGGCGATCACCTGCGAAAACACACTGTCGAGTGCCGCCTGTTGCTGCGGAGTGAGTGTCACCTGCAAATGTTTGCTGATGTACCAGTCTGGAAACAAGGAAATTTCCCGGCGCAACACCGCCTCATCATAGGGGGGTAGTTCGTTTGGCACGGTCGCCAGCTGCCATTTCACCAAGGCATCGGTGGCATCCCGCATCAATCCATTGACGTTTGACTCATTGGCCACATCCAAATAGGTCTGCAATCCAAGGTCGGTCAGCAGCAAAAACCCCCGCTCGAGGTCTTGGGCATGCACCAGCGGCGTGTTTAATCCCGCCGCAGCCATCATTTTGGCAATTCTTACAAATGGACGGCAATTTTCCTGCGGCGGCGGGGCATCCATAGCGATGAATGTGCCACCGCGATGGGTTATGCGAAAATAGCGACGGAAACTGGCGTCGGACGATGCGGGTGCCAACACACCCTCACCCACACTGCGACCAACTGCATTGACCACGTCATCTGACAAAAGCCACGCCGATAATTCGCGCAACCGGACATCTTCGGATTCGATTGATTTCATTTTTATTCCAACAATAGTGCGCAAATTTTATCATCCTACTACTGCCGCTCACACAGAGCGATCGAACGAAATGCTTATGCCATCCTTGCGTCCGTTGGGGCAGGCCGTTTTTGTCGTGCTCCTGGCCGCTTCATCACCCGGACATGCGCAACTGGTCAGTCCGCTGACACAAGCGGACCTCAACGCCGCCGTTCAAGAGGGCGAAAAATTTGAAAAGACCCTGCCGGCACCTGACGCGATTATTTCCCGCAACAAAGTGACCGCTCGGGTAATAGAGGCCAATCGCATCGACGGCGTGGTGCAAAAATCGGTCCGCGCAGAGGGTAAGGTGGTCCTCACCCAGGACACTTTGAAACTGACCGCTTCGGAAATAGCCTACGACAAAGTCAATGACACCATCACTGCCAAAGGCGACATCCGACTTGATCGGGGTGGCGACGTCATTACCGGCGTCGACATGCTGCTCAAGCTCGATACCGATATTGGCTTTATTACCTCGCCAAGCTACTTCTTCTCTAAAGACCCTGCCCGCCCTTCAC
>JAYTBF010000211.1:0-9494 GCA_043737175.1 Burkholderiales bacterium | reverse complement strand
ATCGGCAGCCGATCAACAATCAATCAAATCGCAAGGTATAAAGTGCGTCGACGGCACTTTCGGTGCCCGCCTGCGCCTGCACCGACCATCGATTCGACAGTTGGTAACGCACCTTCAATACATTCGAAACCGTACCCAGACCCTGCTCGTAAACAACAAATAGCCGCGCGGAGATGCGCTTGCCAACGGTGAGCAGCCCACCGTGTCCGCCCTGTCCACCACTAGGTGGCGAAATGCCGAATTCATCAACACCCAGCGCTCCGGCGATGCGCGATTGCACCGACGCCGCCCGACTGCTGCCCAATAAACCACTGGCAGCGGCAGAGAGTAAATTAAAGTCGGCTGTGCTGGAACTTTCCAGTCCGCGCCCCAACACCAACCACGAAAGTTTTTCGGTTTCCGGCACATCCGGGGTGGACACCAGTCTTGCCCGTGGTGCCAAGGCGCTGCCGCGTACTTCCACACCCGCCTCAACGGTCACACCTGACAACGACGGTTGCGGATTTTTTCGGACCGCGTATAAATCAATGCCGGGATTTTGTATCGGACCGGCAAAGGTCAACGTGCCGCGTTCGATGGTCAGTTTTTGACCGTAAACCGAGTAAATTCCGTCTTCGATGTTTAATGTGCCCACCGCCCGTGGCAATCCGTTGCCGACACTGACCACCCGCATGCTACCGGCCAGGCGGCCATTGAGCCCGGCACCACGAATTTGAAACTGCCGTCCCAGATCAATATCCAAGTCCACCTGTGTGGTCATTTTATTCTCGGGCTTGTCGACGGGCTTACTCTTGCCTATCACCACCACATCGTCACTGATGGTCACGTCACTTTTTTCGGGCAATTCAAAAAACCCGCGATCGGCTTTTAGCCGGGCGACAATCGTCATGCGGTTTTCATCCAACGCCAGACTGCCTTCGCCGGTCGCCACCACCAATCGATCCGGACGCGCCGCCGCTTCAAATCGATCTACCTTGACCGTGAGGCGGCCGCTCGATTTCAGACCGGCGATATGGAGTGTGCCCTCCGCTTGCAAATTACCTTCGCCCGCGGTAAATCCCAGCTGTTTTACCCGCAAGGTGTCATCACTGAAGGTCGCATCAAGCGTACCGCTTTTGTAATTGATGCCGTATTCGGGCCAAACAAAATGTAGTGCACTGCCAATCGCACGACCCGACAATTTGGGTTCGCCAAAGGTGCCGGCAGCCGTCACGGTGGCACGTAGTCTGCCATCGAGTGTATGTGTCGGGCCGGCGCGGGGGCCACCAACAATGCGCGTCAGCCACGCCACGGTTGGCAGATCAACGTCGCCCTGCAAGGACACCGGTGCCGTAGCCGGTACGCCCCAGGTTTGCGCGCGCTGCTGAAGGCGCGTGCTGGCGGCAACATCCACCCGGCCAATATTTTTGCCGGCGATTTGTAATGTTGCCTTGACAATATTGTCGGCAATGTCCGTTTTGAAATCGAATGTCTCCAAGCCCGCCGTAAATGGCGGGTGTGGCAAAAAGCGAATATCACCGGACTCGCGAAAGAGCCGCAACTTGCCGTTCATTTTCATCGCTGCGGAAGGTGAGGATGGCGCTGCCGATGCAGTGTTGAAATCCCACTCGACTCCCAGTTTTAGCGTCGTTTCGACATTATTTTTCAGTGCGGCCACAAACGGTCGCACCAACGCCAGTGGCAAACCGCTGCCTTTGCCGCGTGTTGCAACGGCACCATCGGCCCATCGAAATTGGGCAATTTCAAGCTTGCCGCCGCCGACATCAAATTTTGTGGCCCCTAAAAGAACCTGACCGCTCGTTGTCAGGGATAGCGGGGCAGCGGCGAGTAAATTAAAAGGCACGGTGCCACGATTGTCGAAGTGAACAACTTCACCCCGCCAGCGGTTTTGATTGTCCAGGCCGCCGCGTGTCTGCAATCGAATATCAAACTCGGCATCACTCGCCGTAATCGCCAGTGTGTGGTCAGCACGGCTACCGGCGAATTTGGCATTGGCACGCGCCAAGGAAAATTTTGGTGAGGTGTATTCGGTCAGTTTCACCTCCGCCGTGAAGGCGGCGGCCGCTGTCGGTTTGCCTGAGGCGGCCATCATTTTTGTTGCAGTGACTATCGACGTCTGACCAACTGTAGAAATCGGCAGGGTTCCGCGCAGGGAGCCTTGCATGGATTTCAGGCGATGATCTTTAAAACGTAATGCCTTGCCGTCGAATTGAGCGTCAATTCGCGGCGTCAAAAGCGCACCAATCACACTACCTTTGGCGATCAGGCTACCGCCCATATCACGATCAAACTGTGCGAGTTGTGGCGCATTGATATTCCAGTCGAGCGTGGGTTCGACACGGTCAACTTTTGGGTCAACTTTTTCAGCACCTTTTTGTTCCACCAGGCGGCCCAACCCACCACTGACACGCAGCTGATTCGCTCCCAAGGCGAGCGCGATATCAACGTCGCGCAGTGAATCGGCACGCGCAACCAGTTTGGCTTTACCACTCAATGGCTGCGCGAACAATCGACTCGGTTGAAGTGTTGTTGCGAGGTTGACCCGCCAAGCCGCCGCCGCAGAGCCACTGGTTTGAAAATCCGCATTCAAGTCCGTGGCCGGATAGGCGCCGAGGTCGGCGGCGTTAAATTTTGTCAGTTTGCCCGTCGCCTGAAACGCGCGTTCACCGGCTAATTCAACCTGACCGGTCAGGGAAAGTTTGCCCTTTCCGGCCATCAATTCAGCGCGGTCAATCCGCAGCGTGTCGCGATCGGCGTGCGCAGACAAATTGAGCGCCAGATTCGCTTCACGAAAAACACCGGCGATTTTTGTGCTGCTGGTGCCGCCGTTTTTCCGTGCAATCTCCGGTGCAATCGTTGCGTTACCGTTGATGACCGTTTTGCGGAGTTTGCTGTGCAGCCCATTGAGATTGAGGTTTTGGGTGTTGACCACCAGAGTGAAACGATCGATTAAATTGATGGCGGCATTATTTTGATAACGTGCACTGCCTCGAAACTGCCCGGCTTCGCCCAGATCAATCAGCGCCTCACTCAGTTCGATGCGTTTTGGATCGGCGGTGAATTGCGCCGTCATTGCAGTGAGTGGCAATCGTGCCTGGTCCAAGCTGCCTGGCGACGCATTGGTAATGTTGACGGCACCCTTAAAGCTGTTGGCGGCTGCAGGCGCGAGTTTCAGGTCGATCGCGAGCAATGATTCCGGCAAACCCTGGTCGAGGCTCTGTAGATTCAACTGCGGTACATTTACAGTTGCATGCACCAATGGCTGCGCCATAAATGGCGCAAGTGTGGCGGTGGCGCGACCGGTTATATCGTGTTGTCCGTGTTGTGCATCCTTCACACTAAATTGGCTGGCAACATCGATCGCAGCGAGTTTGCCGGCCAGACTCGCATTGACACGATAAGGCAAAGTCGTCGTCGGAGGGGTAAGCGTAGAAGCCGATGGGACCTCCGGGCTCACCGTGGAAACTAAAACGACCTCCCCCTTTAAAGCAAATGGCGCAGCGGCATCAAGCGTGAGTGACGCCTTGCCCGCGCCCCATGGGGTCGTCACTGCGACGCGTTCAAGTTGCCACTGCTTGCCGCGGTAGGCTGCACCGAGCTCAATCGCGGTGAAGCGTGTGGTGTTGCCCGCTTCACGGATCTCCACGGCACCAATCGTAGCCTGTGGTGCCAACAGCGTGAACGGCACTTCGAGTGACGCCGGTTCGGTTAGCGGCGGAGTTGGTCGCAAAATGTCAACATGCACACGCGTGATGTGCGCGCGTTTGACCAACAGCGTTTTTGACAGCCACATCGCCGGCTCCCACAGGATCACCCCCTGTTCGAGAACAATGACTTTATCGGGGCTGCGGATCTCGATTCGATCAAAAATAAACCCGTTGTATAACCCACCACGCGCACCGGTGATGGTGATCTCGCCATTCTGGCCGTTGCTGCGATTGGTGCGACTGGTGAACTCGGCCAAGGCAGTTTGTAAGGTCCACTCGCGCCCGGCCAGCCACAGCAATGCGAGCAGTGCCGTTACGACCAGTACGGCAGACCATAACAACAATTTGAAAAGGCGCGCGCGCTTCAAAACGTCATCCCCAGTGCAAAATGCACACGCGTCTGTTTCACCGCTTGTCCGTGGGCGATGTCCAAATTAATCACACCCACCGGACTCTTCCAGCGCGCGCCCACACCGTAACCATAAACAGGTTTGAAATCGGCCGGCCGGTCAGCGGCAATGCCACCATCAACAAACACCGCCACGCCCCAGTTGGACCAAGACGACGATAACCAATGCACCACCTCGACGCTGCCGGTGGCAATGTAGCGCCCGCCGACAATGGCCGCGCCTTCCTGTACACCGAGTTGTTGATAGCCGTAGCCGCGAATCGATTGGTCGCCACCTGCCCGAAACAAAAAATCGGCGGGAATACCGATGCGGCGTTTGGCCGCGACCAGCCCACCTTCGGCGCGCAGGATCAGCGTGTTGTTTTCACCCAGCGGAACATAACCAACAATTTTTGCGTAAAACCGACCGAATGGTGTGGTGGTCAAAAAATTGGTTGGTGCACCACCGGCTTGCAAATTGATTTGATAACCGCGGGTTGGCAACAATAGATTATCGGTGCGCCGAAACGTCAGACTGTAATTGGCGGATAACGTCTGGCTAGACGACTGGCTGGTGCCGGTCGTGTCCCCGGTGTCGCCCGTTCCCAATACGTCGCGGCGTTCGCGGCCATAGGCCAGTTTGACCGCGCGCTCTAGCGCCGCCTCACCCCATGCCCGGCTGGCGCTGATGCCGTTGGTGCGGGTGGTTTCGTTTTGCACATCTTCACGTTTATAAAATGTACTGATACTGTCGCGTTTGCCATCGGCGGCAACCGGCAAAATGAAATCAAACAGTACCGTTTGTTTTTTGGTTTCGACCGATACCAGCGACTTCAGGCGCACACCGCAATCAAACAGATTGAGCCGTTCGTAACTGACCTGCGTCCGTGCGCCGGTGTTGGTGCTGTAACCGGCGCCGAGTCCGATTTTTTGCCGGGAGTTTTCTTCAATGCTGACCACAATCGGCGCGACACTACCACCTGGCGAGGTGATGTCGGCATCGGAGCTGATATCGGCGCGCACAAAGTAACCGGTGTCGAGCAAACGACGCTGAAATTCAAGTAGCAGGGATTGATCATAAACATCGCCAATCTTGATCGGATTCAAATCACTCACCAGCGAAAGCGGATAACGCTTTAGTCCGGTGACGGTGAGCGCGCCAAATGTGACTTGTGGCCCGCTGTTGAGCGCAACAGTCAATTGGACTTCGCCGGTTATCACATTCACTTCGGCACGACTGTCGGTGATCACCGCCTGTGGGTAGCGGGTCAGAATCAACTGTTGCAGCACCTTTCGTTTGGCGGCTTCCCACGCCGCATGAGTGAACACCTCGCCCTTGGGCATCAGCCATCCCGATTCCATGTCGTCGATGCCGGGAGAAAGATTTTTGGACGCCGTGGCCAACGACCCGGCGAATTGGAGTTGTACATCGCCGACCCTGACTTGCGAGTTGGGCGTAACTTTCACTCGAACGACCCAGGCATCACCGACACGTTCGACCAAAGCGTCAATGGTGGGTGTGTAATAACCTTCGGTCGAGACCAGCGTTTCGATTTCGGTTTTGGCTTCGTCGACAAGACGATTGAGTTGCACCTCGTCGATCAGCACACCACTGCGCCGTTTAATCAGGCCGAGATTGTCCTGAATGAGCGACTTAACACTGTCCGGCGCGGAAAGTACCACTTTGTATTCTGCTGGCTGTGCCGCCACCTCTGCACACAGCGTCAGGCTGACAAACAGGAAAATGGTGGTGGCGAATAATTTCAATGAAAACTTCTGGCAACGTGGATGGAGGAAAAACGTTGTTATTGGCGAAACGCGGGCGCGTTCGATTCCATCGTCTTATTGCTGTGGCAGCAATGTCACCATTTTACTGGTGATCGTCCTGATTGGAGCGACCGATATACGTGACTTGTGAATTTAGGCCGTTCGGTGCCGCACCGCACAGACAGCGTGCTGCTTTATATGCGCCGATACGCCATGCAATAAACGAATGGCGATTGCGATATTAGATTAGACGATGAGCTCTTTTGCACGTCCTCGGGTATTAGCCAAGCACACCATCAGAAATCGTCAGTTTGCGCTGCATACGCGCCGCCAGCGTGGGGTCATGGGTGACCATCACCAACGCCGTACCGATTTTTGCATTGAGTTGCAAGATCAAATCGAACACTTGATCCGCCGTGCCACGATCCAAATTGCCGGTGGGTTCATCGGCGAGCACACAGGCGGGTCGTGTCACCAGCGCCCGCGCGACCGCCACCCGTTGGCGTTCACCGCCGGATAACTCACCCGGCTTATGCTGCATACGATGTGACAAACCGACTTCATTGAGCATGTCTGCCGCCTGTTGTTTGGCCTCATCGGCGCTGAGGTTGCGTGCGGCAGCACCAATCCACAGCGGCATGGCAACATTTTCAAGCGCAGAAAATTCAGCGAGCAAATGATGAAACTGATAAACAAATCCCAACGCTTTATTACGCAGCGCACCCTGTGCGACCGGTGTGAGTTTGTCCATGCGTGTGCCGAGCAACGCCACTTCGCCGCTGGTGGGCGCATCGAGTCCACCGAGAATATGCAGCAAGGTTGATTTGCCCGAACCGGAGGCACCAACGATGGCGACGGTCTCGCCCTGATGGATGGCCAGATTTATGCCGCGCAACACCGTGACATCGAGGCCACCTTGCACGAACGTTTTGGTCAGACCGGTGCAGGCCAGCACATTATTATCATTTGAATTATTCATAACGCAGTGCCTCGGCCGGGTTGACCTTCGAGGCGTTATAACTCGGATACAGCGTGGCGATAAACGACAGTGCCAGCGAGATCACGGCGGTCACCCACACATCTGCCCATTTCAAATCACTCGGCAGCGAGGTCAAAAAATAAACTTCCGGCGACAGCAACTTCGGCAATCCCAAAACCGATTCGGCAAAATTAAGAATCGCGCCAATGTTGAGCGCCAACAATACGCCGCTGATCACACCGATGATGGTGCCGATCACACCGACAATGGCACCCTGCACCACAAATATTTTCATGATCATGCCGGGTGAAGCACCAAGTGTGCGCAAGATGGCAATGTCGGGATGTTTGTCGCGCACCACCATCACCAGCGTCGACACCAAATTAAACGCCGCCACGGCGATGATGAGCGTGAGGATAATAAACATCATGCGTTTTTCGATTTCGACGGCACGAAAATAGGTGACGTTTTGTGCAGTCCAATCCTGCACATACCCATCGACCTTGAGTGTGTCTTGTAAACGACGGGCGATTTTGCGCGCGTTATTTAAGTCGGCAACCTTGACACGTAAACCACTGACGTTTTCATCCAACCGAAACAACACCTGGGCGTCACGCATATTGATCAGCGCCAGATTGAGGTCGTATTCATAGTGCCCCGATGAAAATACCCCCACAACGGTAAAGCTGCGAAAACGCGGCATCATGCCAGCCGGGGTCATCGATAATTGTGGCGTGGTCAGTTGTAATTTGGCACCGACGTTCACCCCCAAGGCACGTGCCAATTCACCGCCAATAACAATGCCGTATTCCCCGGCATTGAGATCGGTCAGTTTGCCGATGCGCATTTGTTTGCCGATGTCCGATACCGAGTTTTCCTGCAGAGGGTCAATGCCACGCACGCCCACACCACGAATCGATTGGCCGATGGCGAGCAATCCCTGGCCATTCACAAACGGCGCCACACCCACTACATCCGGCTGTGCGCGGGTGTCGGCCATCAGTTGTTGCCAGTTGGAAAGTCCAGACTCAAATCCGTTGATCTGAATATGCGAGGCGACACCGACCATTTTGGCGCGCACTTCTTTTTGAAAACCGTTCATCACCGACATAACGGTAATCAGCGCGGCGATACCCAGCGCGATGCCCAACATCGAGGCGAGGGATATGAACGAGACAAAACTATTACGGCGGGTTTCGCTGTTTTTGGCGCGGGTGTAACGCAGGCCGATAAAGAGGGGAAGGGATTTCAAGTCGTGACCACGGATAAAAAGTTGTGTGAGTGTGCCATAAAAGACGGGATAATTCGGATATTGTTCAGCCGCAAAGTTGCGAACTGATTGGCGAAGACCTCCACCGGCATTATGCATACCACCCGTCACCTCACCCTGCTCATTGCTGATCTCATCCCCCCGCCCGGCTTTGCGCTACCGGTAGCCCTGCCCGCGCTGGATGCACTGCTGGCACGCAGCCGCTGCAAAGTCATTGCAGGCAGCACACTCGAGGACGCGGTACTGGCAGAATTTGCCACCGATGGCTACGCACCGATTGCCGCCATCACCCGTTTGGCGGATTACCCGGACGCATCCGCAGATGACCGCAATAAAACCTGGCTGCGCGCCGACCCGGTGCATTTTGCGGTCAGCCGCGACAATATGCAGCTGTTTGACAGCCATGTGGTCAAACCAACCGAAGCCGAAATGCTGGCGATCGCGGCGGCGGTCAACGCCCATTTTGTTGATGACGGCGTTGTTATTCACTATCCCGATGCGGCGCGCGGCTACCTCGAAATTCAAAACAACGATGTGCCCATCACCACACCACTCTGGTTGATGAGTAACGCCAGTGTGTTTGATAACCTGCCGCGCATCACCACCAAAACCCGCACCAACTGGAAGGCACGGATCAACGAAATCCAAATGTTGCTGCACGACTTTCCAGTCAATCAATCCCGCGAAGCGTCGGGCGTGGTGCCGATTAACGGCCTGTGGTTATGGGGTGGTGGCTGTCTGGATGGTTTTGATGGCCGCTGTGAATATGATCATGTGGTTGCCCGGCTGACGTTGGCGCGCGGATTGGCGGCGGTTTGTGATTGTCCACAATCGACCTTGCCGGATTCACTGAATTCCTGGCTGGCCAACCCGGCCGCCAATGTAAAAAATACGCTGGTGGTATTGCACACCGCCACTCGCGAAATTCGTGCCCAGGACCGGGAGGCGTGGCCAACCGAACTCGCCGACATTGATCGCGACTGGATCGCGCCGGCCATGGTGGCGCTTGACCAGGGCACCCTCACGTCGCTGACGATTGTGATTCCCAGCGAGGCCAAAACGCTGGTGATTGACGCTCAAGCAAACAGTATTTTTTCGCGCATCAAACAAATTTTCTCAGCCAAAAAATCCATTCGGGATATGGCGTAATGCGCGCCATCACCACGCGCGCCATCACCACGCGCCGCGTCAATGCCGACGCCTATGCCACATTGCGCGCCGATGGCATCGATAGTCGAATGGCAAAACTCTATGCGGGGCGCGGTGTTTCAGGCGCTATTGACCTAAACACCAAGCTGGACGCGCTGCTTGCTCCGCAACTGTTAATGCATATCGAACGTGCCGCAGTTTATTTGGCTGATGCCATTGCCGCTAAAAAACGGC
>JAYTBF010000210.1:0-9503 GCA_043737175.1 Burkholderiales bacterium | reverse complement strand
GCTGGTGCTGGAAGGGCGATTTGCAGATGATGCCATGGTCATGAGTGATCGTGGTTTGCCGCACAAAAAAGACGCCAACACAATCAACGAAATCAAATGGACCAAACAGGCCGATGGTTCGGTCAGTCAGGTGTGGCGGGCAACACCTGATGGCGGCAAGACCTGGTCAACTACATTCGACGGTAAATACGTTAAAGCGTTACGCGCCAAACAATAGATGTCGCAATGGTGGGGGTAATTCCAGTTGCCCACGCACCGACGAATTGTTGATTGAAGGATCGCGCAATTGGCGGCTAACTTTATTCCGTTGATGACCATGTCTTATGTTGCACCGCGTGCAGCGTCGGATCGGGAGGTTCAGCTGCAGACAGTATTGCGTCGCGAGCTCCAGGCAGTTTAAAAACCATAGCTAATATCAGCGTTCTATTTATGGATACAGTCTCACCATCATTAACCATGTCCCCGACACGGCGGCGGTCACGGTCCGTTTGTTACGCTAGGAAAGTGCATTGCCTGTGCCGTTTCCGAAATGGTCGTGGGTGAATCGCCCCAAGTTTGTTAGAAGCTCGGGAGCCTCAAAGAATGCTGCTTTTAATAATCTATCGCTTGGCATCGTGGCGTTTTAATGTGCTCTTCCACTTCAATAACTTTGTATCCGCTGTCATCAACGCTGCACCGTTGACAATAGCCGTTGCCGCAATGAAGCGATCAGCAGGGTCTTTGTGGGGCAGGTCAAGGTGAACTGAAAGCATCGCAATTTCGCCGTCAACAGGGATTTCGATCAAACCAGCGGCAAGCAGTTGTGTGCGCCATACAGATGGTGATTGCATGAGCCGTACTCGCTTAGCCTCATGCAGCATTTCACACTCCCAAAAACTGATTGCGCTCACGGCCAAGGTACCCGCGTCCCATGCTGTCTGTAAGAGCCGCCTCGCGGCTTTACCCAACGCAGCGTCGTCCTGATTCATCCAGACGAGCGCATGGGTATCGAGCAAAATCATTTGGTGGCGTCCCATTTCACGTCAATCGGTGCAATGATGTTTCCTTTAATTTCAATCATGCCCTTGTGCAGCCCAAACGGCGATTTTGGGCGCAGGCTCGCTGGCGGATGCAATTCCGCAACAGGTTTGCCGTTCTTGGTAATAAGTATGCCCTCTCCTGTAGCGGCAACCTTGTCCATTAGGGCAAGGCATTTCGCCTTGAATTCAGAAGCCTGGATAGTTTGCATGATGACTCTTCTTTAAAATGACTATGGTGGTGACCATGGTCATTTTAGTGCATAGCGCACGATAGCGCAAGCAGGTGTCGAATGAAGACGGTTAGCATAAAGCTTTAACACGGCTGCGCACCAGCGCAAACATCCCGTTTGCTACTTTCCCGGTTGGCAACTCGCCGGTTTGGCGGTGATTGTTGGCCGGGAAAGTCTGCTTGTTGCTCGCATAAGGATGCGGTGTTGACAGGTGCGCCCCGGTTACGGCTGGTAGAAGTAAGGGTTCAGCACGGTCACCTCGGTGATTTTGTCAACTGGTAGTCCATTTCGTGTGGCGACGCGGCGAATCGATTCCGGTGCCGAAGCGTCGTAAATGCAGAATGTTTTGGTGCGGTCTGCATTGACGTATGAATGTACCCAAGTCACGCCATCCTCGGCATTTGTGGCGACGACAGTGGTACAAACTTTGGCCCCATCCGCATTCATTGGAATGCTCAGGCCCTGCGGAAAACTGCGTTCAACAAGATAACGTGGCATATTGATGTCCTTAAAAGTATCAGGTTTGGATTGCGGCTGACATTCAGCCGCACCGTTACAATATTGGCGCCACGAAAATTATGAATCGGCACCCGTACCTATTTTGGGCGCCTGCGCCACCTATTTTGGGTCGAAAAGCCCAAGCCGATGGGCCGCTGACACTGCCTCGGTGCGGGTGTTTGCAGAGAGTTTGCCAAGAATGGCGGCGATGTGGTGTTCCACTGTGCGTAACGAGCGCGATAAATGCCTGGCGATGTCGCGGTTTGAGCGACCCTCCGCCACCAATGCCAGCACCTTCATTTCCCGCCCGGTCAGGCCAGCAGGGTTTGCGCGCGTCGACGGACGTGGGCCGCGGGGAATGTTTGACGCGCCTCGACCAAGCATTGCGCCGCGCAGCCGCTCAATCATCGGTTTCGCAGTCAGGCGCATAAAGATATCCAAGGCATGAAGTTGAGCCTCGTGGTCTCCGTCCATGTAGGCTCGGGCTGCCTCATGAGGGCAGTCCAATGCCATCCATGCATCACCCGCTTCGCGCCAGTTTCCGGTGAATTGTAATGCATAGGGTCGAGCGACGATGGTTACGGTTGCAGGATCGACGGGCTCGCCGGCCTTCCATCGCCAGTAGGCAAGTTCACCGACAAACCAAGGGTGTCGCTTTTGGATCGCGAGTCTGAATGCGGGGTCCGTTTCTTTAATCACCCGCTCAACGTCGTTGGTCATCCACGCATGTTCGGCGCTCAGGGCACAAACCGGCGCGAGCCGTTGCAGGGTGCCGCTGCGGTGGCCGAGCACAGATGCTTCTTCGAGGAGTTCAGTCACACCGGGGTCACCTCGCCGGATGCGCAGCCGGATCAACGCGATGAGGGCGGTGATGCGGTTGGTGGAGCCCGGCTGTAAGCGCGGCAGTAAGCTTGTGGCACGATCTCCCGCTGCGTCCCAGTTTCCCCGATAGGTATCGATCAGCGCGATCCAAGCTTCCATGTAGCCTGCCATGCGGTCAAGGTCATGTTGGATTGCGAAGGCAAGGCCTTCCGTCAGGTAGCGCTGTGCGGTGGCGAAATCAAACAACTCACCCGCGCCGGAGCCGAGCATCGAGTAGGCTTCGGCAACGCCCACGCCGCCGTCACGAAGGCCGCCTGCGATCCGCAGGCTGGTGAGCACTGTTTCCCGGCCGCGTTCGTAGTCAATGAAGAGTAGAGCAGCGCCGACTGTGTTGTAGGCGGAGGCAAGAGTGATGGTTTCGCCAAATTGCTGGGCGAGCTCTAATGCCTTGTTGCCCCAATCGATTGATTCGTGACAGTCGCGATTCAACATACGCAGAATAGCTTCGGCAGTATAAACGCGTGCGCGAACGCGGCCCTCTGGCAGGGACTCGGCAAGGGAAATGGCTCGTTGACTCGCGGCATCCGCGTCATCGTTACGTAACGAACGCACGAGTGACAGAGCATATCCGGCAAGGCAGTCTGCTTGTTGTTCTGGGTTGTCCAACTTTTCGAACAATGTGATGGCTTGCTCACGAGCCGATATCGCGGTGGCGATATCGTTGAGTTCGAAGCAGTGGCGAGCATAATTTTCAAGGAGATCAGCGCGTTCGGCATCATCCATATGGGACTCATAAAACAGCGCGGCACGACACTGCGCGGCGGCTTCTTGACGTGCACCGCGTATTTCCGCCTCATGTGCAGCCTGCGGGGCATAACGCAGTACCGCAGCCGCATCGCCGGCGTGAAAAGCGTGATGCACCAGCCGCGCCAGTGGTGGTCGTTGACGCGCCATCGACAGCACGGACAATATTTGCTGGTGCATCGCCGCGACTCGTGGTGGCGCTATTGACGTTTCAATGGCAGCGCGAGCGAGCTCGTGGCGAAAGCGCAACATCCTACCTTCAGCAATGAGCAGTCCGCAGTTGATGCACCGCTCAACCCCGGTGAGCGACGACGGTACCAACGCGTCTAACAGGCCCATATCCACATCGCGTGGCGAGAGCGCCGCAAATTCGAGTACTTCGCGTGCCAACGAGGGCAGCTGTGCGGCACGCGCCAGTACTGCATCACGTATCGTCGCCGGCACAAAATTTTCAGGATTTGCGAGAACTTCCGTCACAAAAAACGGGTTACCGCTAGTCGTCGCAAACAGGCCGAAGCTGCTACGATTCGCAGTGCGTGCCATAGTTTCCACCGCTGCTTCCGATAGTGGTGATAGGGCGATGCGTGTAATGTGGCGCTCAGGCAATTGCCCCAGTACAGATCGCAGCGGATGGATAGTCGTGATCTCATCGTCACGGTAACTCAGGACCAGCAATGCGGGCACCCGCGCGATCCGTCGACCGAGGTACTTGATCAGATCCATGGTTGCGGCGTCGGCCCAATGGATATCTTCGATCACCAAGACCACTGGCGAAGGGGGTGCCGACAACTCATCTAGCACTGCGCCGAACAGAACTCCGCGATCGCTATTGGTGGCCAGCAAATTCTTAAGGTGTTCGCCGGATTGACCAGCATCGCGGGCGATGTCGTGCAACGGACCCAGCGGGTGTGGTGTTAACAAGGCTTCGCAGCCACCCATCAAATAGCGCGCCTTAGGGTGCCGGGTAACAAAATGCTCGATGAGGGTTGTCTTCCCAACACCTGCTTCACCGCAGACAAGTACTACTCGACCTTTACCCGACGCGGCCACACCGAGGTCATTGGCAAGAGAGGAAAAGAACTCACCGCGCTCAAGAAGCAGATTCATTTTTAATTCAAATTGCAAACCGCTGTTGCACACATTTGATCACCTTCTGAGAGCGTGGTAGGGTGGTGGCAGTGCAACGCCGAGTGTAATGGGGTGTCAACTACGGCAACTTGAAATGCGGATTGACGATCAAACCGATATCGTTACCAAACGGGTCGGTGACGGTTGCGGTTTTGATGCCATCCCCCACATCGGTGACAGCAACCGTGATGGTCGCGCCGAGTTTGACCATCCGCGCCACTTCCGCTTCGATATCGGTGACGCCCCAATAACTGCCGACGCCTTCGCCGTCCGGTAGCAATCCCAATTCGTAGCCGCCGACGTTATAGCCAACGTAAAACGGCTCGTCAAAATATGGCGGTTGGCCGACAAGTTCGGTAAACCATGCTTTGGTTTTTGCCAGATCAGTGGCGCGATAAATGACAGTGCGAAGCCCTTGCAGCACGGTTATTTTTTCCATTCCGGGTGGGTCAGGCGCAATTCACGCTGTTGCTCAATCAAGGCCTGATAAAACGCAAAACGTTGTGATTCGATCTTGCCGGCTTCAGCGGCGTTGATGATGGCGCAGTTGGGCTCATCGATGTGTGCGCAGTCGTTGAACTTGCACTCACCAAAGTAGGGTCGGAACTCTGGCATCGCGTACGCAATGTCGTCGTCATCGAGATGAAACAAACCAAACGATTGCATGCCCGGAGAATCGATGATGGCGGTATTCGCGTCAAGCCAAAACATACGGGTAAAGGTGGTGGTGTGTTTACCGGAGTTGAGGGCAACGGAAATTTCACCTTCCTTGGCGACGTCACGCATCAGTAAATTATTGACGGTGCGCGATTTGCCCATACCGGACTCCCCCACAAACAGGGTTTTTTTGCCGTCCAATAACGGCCGCAACGGCGTGATGTCGTATTTTGCCGAGATCGGCAATACGTTATAACCAATTCGCTCCAGATGGCGCAATGACTCGTGTGATGCTTTAAATTCCGGCAGGTCCATCTTATTGAGCATGATGGTGGCGGGAATGTTGGCCGCTTCACACGCCAACAAACACAGGCTCAAAAAGGTCGGTGAAAACGGCGGACTTGGCGCGCAGATGATCACGGCGTGATCGATGTTGGCGGCAAGGATTTTTTCGCGCCAGGCGTCTTTGCGAAATAATACATTCTTGCGCGGCAATACTTCATCAATACGCGCCGACTTTGGACCGGTCATTGACACCATCACTTCATCGCCGCAGGTCACGTCCTGTTTTTTGCCTTTGCGGATGGCGACACATTCAGTCTTGTCGGCCAATTCGATCAAATAGTCCCGACCAAAATCGCCGGTCACCAGCGCTTTGAAAGTTTTGGTCATTTAATCAGTGCGTCAAGTTTGGCGGCGCAAATAAAATCATTGAGGGTGATGCCACCGGCGTCATGGGTCGAATAGGCTACCACACAGCGGTTGTAATGCACACTCATATCCGGGTGGTGATCCTGTTGGTGCGAAATCCACGCCGAGGCATTCACAAACGCCATGGTCTCGTGGTAATTTTTGAATGGAAAGGTTTTGCGGATTTCATTGTTGACCCGCGCCCAACCGGACAGGGTCGCCAGGTGTTGGTTGATAGTGGTGTCATCGAGCGCGGTGGCTTGGCCGCCGGGTGCGCAATTCATGGAGGCGATGGTGGTGGAGTTGGTCATGTTGGTTGGGCAATTGATTTTAAGTGGCCAATACGGATCGCAGCCGGGGGATGCGAATCGTATACCGCCGAGTGAATCGGGTCGGGTGTGAGTGTAGAGGCATTATCGCGATAAAGCTTGACCAATGCTGAAACCAGATCGCTGGCGTCGGTTTGTGAGGCGGCGTAGGCATCGGCTTCAAATTCGTGTTTGCGCGAAATCAAACTCGATAGCGGAGTCATCCAAAACGTAAACACCGGTAACACTGTGAAAAATAATACCAGCGACACGGCCACATGCGGCATACCGGATTGCGGCATACCCAGGCCCTCGTAAAACCACGGTTTGTCGATCACCCAGCCCATCAGGGCGAGAATCACCAACGCGACCGCAAAGGTGCTCAGCAGGCGCTTGACGACGTGTTTGCGTTTGAAGTGGCCCAGTTCGTGCGCCAACACGGCTTCGATTTCGGCTGGGGTCAGGCGCGCGATCAAGGTATCAAAAAAGACGATTTTTTTGGTGCGGCCAAAGCCGGTGAAATATGCATTGCCGTGTGACGATCGTTTCGAGCCATCCATCACAAACAAACCCTTGGATTGAAAGCCGCAGCGGTTGAGCAGCGCCTCAATGCGGGCTTTCAGGCTGACATCCTCCAGCGGTGAAAATTTATTGAACATCGGCGCGATCACCGTCGGGTAGATCACCATCATCAACAATGAAAAACCGATCCATGCCGACCAGACATACAACCACCATAGTTGACCCATTTGTGCCATCAACCAAAACGTCCCCAATAACAACGGCAGACCGATCACGGCCGCCAATAACCAACCCTTGAGCAAGTCGAGCACATAGGTTTTGAGCGTGGTTTTGTTAAAGCCGTGTTTGGCTTCAATGCCAAAGGTGCGATATAAATCGAGCGGCAGGCCGATCAAGCCGGTGACAATCGATAGACCGACAATAAAAACAATGCCGACGGCATATTGGCCGGTGACCAGGCCATTCGCCATGGAAAACAACCACGCCAAGCCGCCGCCGAGTGTCAGCACCAGCAGAATGATCACACCCAGAACTTCATCAATTAGGCCGATGCGTTGTTTATCGAGCGTGTAATCGGCTGCCTTTTGATGTGCCTCCAGGGTGATCGATTCGGTAAATTCAGCCGGTACCGCCGATCGATTGGCCAATACGTGGCGCATATGGCGCAGTGTCAGCCATAAAGCAAAAGCCACACTCACGGCGGTAAAAAACAGGAACAACTTGGTAAACAGGGCAGCGGTCATCAGGCAATGATCTTTATATGGGGCGGGGCGGCGAATGGAGATGGTGTTTGTCGAATTAGGGTGGGCAAAGCGAATACAATGCAAGCTTACCGTTTTTGGTTCAACCCCTCTATTTTAGCGCCATGCCACAAGATCAAAACAACCTCATCTGGCTCGACATGGAAATGACCGGTTTAAAGCCGGAATCTGATTCCATTATCGAAATTGCCATTGTCGTCACCGACGCCCAGCTCAATACCATTGCCGAAGCGCCGGTATTGGTGGTGCATCAGCCGCAAACGGTGCTCGACGCCATGGATTCGTGGAATAGATCGACCCACAAGAAGTCGGGGCTAATCGACAAGGTGCTCGCCTCAACCTTGACTGATGCGGTGGTGGAGCGGCAAATGATTGAATTTTTGCGCGAACACGTGCCGGCAAAAACTTCGCCCATGTGTGGCAATTCGATTTGTCAGGATCGGCGTTTTATGGCGCGTTGTATGCCGCAGTTGGAAGAGTATTTCCACTACCGCAATCTGGACGTGTCGACCCTTAAGGAGCTCGCCAAACGCTGGAAGCCACAAATCATGTCCGGCATGGTCAAACACGGCAAACACGAGGCACTTGCCGATATTCATGAGTCGATTGAAGAGCTCAAATATTATCGCCAGCATTTTCTTAACTTGGCTTAACAATCGTTGCGCTGTCGGTCGTGCAACGCGCAACGCCGCACGCCTTAGTCGAGCGTGACTTCGCGTTCGATGAAGGTGGTTCGCAACGAGCGCCCGGCCAAATTGAGTTCGACTGTTCCAAAATAGGCGCTGGTGAAATTCAGGCCGATTTTGCCGATGAATTGGGCAACCGCACGCGCGCCACCACTGCCGGGCAGGGTGCTGCTGCGAAACACATCACCGCTGCAGGCCTTGTTATTGCCACTGAGCTGACATTGGGGCGCGTGATACCAGCCACCTTGGCCAGTGGTGTCAAAACCAAACCAATAAATATCGAGTGCTTGGTCTTTGCGGGTTACGGTCAGGCCGGGTGCAAGATCCATCGACAACCACCAACTGCCATCGGTGGTTTGGTCGTCCGCAACCGGTTCGTTGAAAAAACTCGACTTCGCGCTGGTGCGGGCAAAACTGAGAGATTGTTGATCACCATAGATCGACACATTCATGACAATGCGTTCGGCATTACTCATATCTAAATCGGCGTGACCAACGGCGGTACTCGAGATGGATCGTGTTGCCAACGGGCTGGCGTCGGTGGCATTTTCAGGTGCGGTCCACGCCCGATAAATTTTGCCGCTGCAACGCCGGCCATCGACCAGACAATTGGGGACACTCAACCAGCTTGCGCGTCCGGCACCGTCGTAATGAAACCACAGTACCGTTAATACCCGACCACGCTGACTCAGATGTACGGTTGACTGATCACTCGTTGCGGTCCACAGCCCGGCCATATCCGGCAGCGGCGCGGCTTTGGTGGGTTGGTAGCCCGCGACCAGAAAACGCGCCGCCTTGAGTGCTTTGACGTTGTTGGCTGCGGTCGGTTGTGGCGCAGCAACGGCGCAGGTTTGATGGCCACAAAGTGATTCCGGATTCGAAAACATCAATTCACGATTGACGGCGTAGGACATGATGTCACCGGTGGTGCCACCATTCCAACGCACGCCCTTGGAGTCGGCAAACAGTCCGTCACCGCCGGTTTCTTCGTCGTGACCCGCACCCAGTAAGTGGCCAATTTCGTGCACTGCCGTCAGCGCCAAATCACGCGCCGCAACATCGACGACGGCATAACCGCGTTTGCCGGGTACCGCATCTTCGAGGCTTTCCATCGATGTTTGGTACGCCGCGCCCATCATGCACCCGCCACCAGGCGCGCAGCCGACTGAATAGTCGCCAAAGGCGGTCAGAAACACCACCATATCCGCACCCAATGCGGCACGTTTGGCGGCGACACCGGCGAAGTCGGCATTAGCCGGCAGCGATGCATCATCGGAGGCGGCCACGGCTTTGAGTGCGGCAGCGAGGTCGCCCACAATCACCGAACGCGGGCTGACTCTTAATGCACCGACCTGACGAAAACTGATTTGGGTTTTGC
>JAYTBF010000209.1:0-3956 GCA_043737175.1 Burkholderiales bacterium | reverse complement strand
CGATGAAACCGCCAATGTGAAAGCCTTCGGCTATCCGGGAACCCAACAAGGGCGCACCGGCTATCCGCAGTTGCGCTTTACGGCCTTACTGGAGAATGGCACGCACGTCATGTTTGGTGTTGCCTGCGGCGGGTACAAAGATTCCGAGATGTCTCTTGCCCACCTAAGTGTCAGCCACCTTAAGCCGGGCATGCTTTGCCTTGCGGATCGCGGACTGTCCGGGTTTCCGCTCTGGCAAGCCGCGCAAGCCACCGGCGCGCAGCTGTTATGGCGCGTTGCCAGGAATCGTAAATTGCCGGTTATCAAACGTCTGGCCGATGGCTCGTATTTGTCGATGATCGCGCCTGCGCCTGCCACGCAAAAAAAAATGGCAGGCAGCACCGCGCCCATCATGGTGCGGGTGATCGACTATCAATTACCTGGCGTACCGGACGCGGAACCGATCTATCGCGTGATGACAACCCTGCTTGACGACAAAGAGGCTAGTGCAGCAGATCTGGCCAAACTGTTCCACGAACGCTGGGTGATCGAGACGACGCTGGCGGAACTGAAGACCACTCTCAAGGGCGCAGACATCGTGCTGCGCAGCAAGACACCAGACTTGGTGCGACAGGAATTTTACGGGCTGCTGCTGGCGCACTATGCGATCCGCAAGCTGATGTGGGAGGCAGCATTGACGCGCGATGAACCGCCGGAGCGATTGAGCTTCAAGCAAGCCGTCAATACGGTACGTCGCAAACTACCCGCTTACGGGGCCATTCCCCCCAGAGCGGTTTGAACGATGGTGGGCAGGGGTCGTGGCGGAGATCGTGAGCGCAATTCACACGAGCCCGAAAGGCAGAAGTAATCCGCGCGTGGTCAAACGACGATGCAAGCAGTATCCGTCGCGAAAAGGAAATGAGATTCTGAATCAGAAGTTTGATTGGGCACCAAAACTTGTTAAGTGAACAGCATTGGGGACAGACCACGTTTATTTTCTGATAGGCTGGTGTTTTGAATATCCAATCACATTTCCCATGCCTCGCCGCGCCCGCCTCTCACTCCCCGGCATCCCCTGGCACATCATCCAGCGCGGTAACAATCGCGCCGTCTGCTTCCACGCTGAAGACGACTACCAGTTCTACCTGCACTACCTCAAAGAGTTTGCCGATAAATTCGGCTGCGCCATCCACGCCTACGTGCTGATGACCAACCATGTGCATCTCTTGCTCACCCCCGCGAAAGCGGAATCGGCGGGCTTGATGATGAAACACCTGGGGCAGCGCTATGTGCAATACATCAATCGCACCTACCAACGCACCGGCACGCTGTGGGAGGGGCGTTTCCGGTCATGCCTGACGCAGACCGAGGACTACGTGCTGGCGTGTTATCGTTACATTGAGTTGAATCCGATACGCGCGGGCATGGTCACGAAGCCACAAGACTATCGCTGGTCGAGCTATCAGGCCAATGGATTGGGAAAAGCAAACATGATCATTACTCCGCACCACGAATACACACAACTCGGACGGGGTGAGGCTGACCGACGCGAGGCGTACCGCGCCTTGTTTCGGGCGCACGTCGATGACACGCTAACCGATGAAATCCGCGATGCGACCAATGGCAACTTTGTACTGGGCGGCAAGCGCTTTCAGACGCAGATTGCCAAGACGTTGGGTCGGCGGGTGATTCGCGGCGTTGCCGGGCGACCTGTGGAGAATGCGACTGAGAAGGACAAACGGCAGGGGGTGTTGCTGTGAATAAACGTGGTCTGTCCCCTATTATTTTACTCGAGGTTGAGCCTGTTCCCACAACCATGTGGGGTCGCAACGTCCGCTCGGTGATCTCGCGCGAATCGTGGGAGGTGTTGCGGTGGCTATTTCGTGCTTCTATTTGCAAACCGCAATTCGTAGGATCGAAAGGCATCGACGTATCTGATCGCTACTCTGTGGCAGATGTTATGTTCAGTGGAGAGGAGATTGTCCTTTGCCGGAAATGCCGGTGTGCGCGAGAAGAACTTGAGCTTCATGAAGTATGGCAATACGACGACGTCCGTCGCATCCAGCGCTTGACGACCCTTGTCCCGCTATGCATGACTTGTCATGCTGCCGTTCACCTCGGTCGTGCGATGCAGTTGGGGAACGAAGGACCGGCGATCACGCACCTGAGCCTTGTCAATGGCTGGAATGAACGGCAGACTGAGGCGCACATCGAACAGGCGTTCCGGCGCTGGCGAGAGAGGTCTGCGCACCATTACACTTTGGATCTCACTTGGTTGTACACGGTTGTGCCGAAGAACATGGTCCATCTCAACTGGTTGGATGAGCCGCGGAACTTTGTGAATGACTCGTTCACGGCGATCGAGTGGGCCCGTCAACGGCTCGCGTCCGATGCATTGATTGTTGATACCGAGACGACTGGCTTGCTTCAACATCCAAAGGCCGAGGTGATTGAAATGGCAATTTTGGATATGAAGGGGAGATTGCTCTATGAATCTCTTTTCAGACCCAAATTTCCGATTCCTCAGCGGACGATAGAAATCCATGCGATTTCGGCGAAAGATGTTCATCGTGCGCCGACTTTTGACGTCGAACACGAACGTATCGCCGCAATTTTGAAAGGGCGAACAGTGATTGCATACAAGGCGCAATTCGACCAAGGAATGTTGCGCCGCACGAGCCATTTTTATCGTCTCCCACCGCCAGACTGCCGCTGGGAATGTGCGATGTGGAATTACAAGTATTTTTTGGCGAGCAGTCAATTCCAGAAGTTGCCATTTTCCCGACACCGCGCGCGTGCAGACGCTAAAGCGATTCTACGGTTGATGAAGGTGATGGCCGAATGACAATAGATGGCGTCTGAGCTAAAAGGCAATAGTGTAATAGCACGAATAATAGGGGACAGACCACGATTGTTTTGGAGAAGGCGAATGCAACCACTAGGCGGTGAGGGTTTCTGTGAATAAACGTGGTCTGTCCCCAATTATTACTCCGAACGACATAGCCGCAGCGAATAGCGAACAATAGGGGACGTACCACATTTGTTTTCAAGACTTTCAAAAATAATGGTGGTCTGTCCCAGAATACAATTTTAGAATTTCAACAAACTGTTAGACTATGCTTATGCAAAAAAGCCTCTATCAGATTTTGGGTGTACCCCTAAACGCATCGCCAAACATAATCGATGAGGCATATGGTCGCTTGCGTGCTGAGTACCTCGCAAACCAACAACAGGGCGACTCAAACGCGACCAATGAACTAGTTGGCCTTACAGGTGCGTATGAGATTCTAGGTAACTCGCAAAAGCGGACTGCTTACGACGAAAAGCTAGCGGAAAGGCAGCAGAGCGCGGCAAAAGCATCAGCCAGAGAGCTTGGGCGAGCCACGTCTCGGTTAGCAAGCTGTCGAACATGTGGTAAGGACGTTGCAAGGGCTGCTCCAGTTTGCCCACATTGCGGCGAGCAAAGCCCAATTTATGCGCCTCGCCCACCCGGGCCTCGCGCTCTCAAGCCAACAAAATCCAAGATTGTTATGCGCCTAATTGTGCTAGCTGCCGTTGGCGGGGCATTACTGGCATTCTTCAATAGCACATACGATCGGGGCTTGGCGGAAAAACGAGCCGCGATAGTAGTAGCAAAAGCGCCACATATCAATGAAACCAACGCGCAAGTGATGTGTGAAATATATGTCAAGCGCGAGCTAAAGACTCCTGCTAAGGCAGAGTTTGCATCACGTCGTGACCTAGAAATTACGGGTAGCGGCAACGGGCCGTGGACAGTGATTGGCTATGTGGATTCACAGAATTCCTTCGGTGCAATGCTGCGATCAAACTACAAATGTACAGTTAGCTTTAATGGTGAAATGGCCACGTTGCAAGAATTGAAAATCCTTTGAGGCTTGGCGCTGCTGCGAATCATCGCGAACAATCGGGGACAGACCACAAACGTATTCAGGAGACCACCATTCTTTTTGAAAGTC
>JAYTBF010000208.1:0-20870 GCA_043737175.1 Burkholderiales bacterium | reverse complement strand
CCGAACCGAGGATTTCCGATAAGCGCACAATTTCGCGTTTTGGATTGGGAATTTCCAAACCCATATGTGAGGTGCCGGGTATGGTTTCAACAATACGAATCGACGTGACCGACAAGGCACGCGCCAAATCCCGCGCCAAATTAACTACGGTGGCACCCTTAACGCCCACTGCGGGTTCAATTTCGTAACGGGTAATCACCGGGCCGGGGAACGCGGCCATCACCTTGACACTGACGTTGAAGTCCATCAACTTGCGTTCAATCAGTCGCGAGGTAAATTCAAGCGTCTCGGCAGACGGCCTCTCGATGACGAAGTCCGGCGGATCAAGCAAGGCAATCGGTGGCAACGGGGAATCCGGCATATCGGAAAATAGTGGTGCCTGTTTTTCCTTTTTGGCCCGATCCGACTGCGGAATATCAATCACGGTCGGTTCAATACGAATCGGTGGATGATCCTCAATCTCACGGCGCATCACTTCAACTTTTACCTCACGCGCGGATACCGCCTGTTCGCCGACTTGACGATCGCGTTTGGCGTCGACGCGCCCTTTAATGGTCACAAAAATCCATTCCACCGCAGCCCCGACCCGTTCGGCCAGCCGAATCCAAGACAATCCGGAAAAGACCGACAAACTACCGGCACACAACCCCAACAACAATACGGTGCCACCAACAAATCCCAGGCCGGTCTCGATGACACCCGCCATCAAGCCGCCGATCACCCCACCGGGTCCATTGGGCAACACCGCTTGCATGGAATGTAAACGCATGGCCTCGAGTGTGGAGGAGGCCAGCAACAACACAAAAAAACCAGCCATGGCGATGGCCAGATTTCGCCGATCAAAAATGCCCCATGTCTCGACACGGCGAAACAATCGCAATACACCGTAGGCAGTCAAAACCACCAGCCACCACGCGGAAAATCCGAGTAGACCAAGAAAAAAATCTGAAAACCAGGCACCCAACATCCCGCCCTTGTTGACAACCGCCGCCCCGACTCCGGAAAAAAAGTATCCCGCGTCTTTGGCCGAATGGGTGGCCAGGATCAGGCCGAGATAAATTGCCAGCGCCAGCAGCCCTATCCAGCCGGCTTCGCGCAGCAATTTGGACACCCGCGTGGCCTCCGGCGTATGCAATTTTGGTGCGACGGATGTCGACGAAAACAGGTCGTTATCGGCTGTACTCATAGACAACGATTATATGCGGCTTGATGTTGGAAAATAACCAAGGATGGCGTTAACAAACGTCAGAAACTCGGCGGCAATTTTTCGTTATGAATCGTAATCTGCTTCGATTCAATCGAAATGTAACCGCGCTCAGACAGGTCCTTTAGGATGCGATTGACCATTTCCCGTGACGCACCCACCATATTGGCAATCTCCTGTTGCGACAATTTTTCGCCAACCACCAGTTCACCGTCGGTTTCGACCGCCAACTCCAGCAAGGTGTTGGCGACCCGGCCGTACACATCCATTAGTGCGAGAGTCGAAATTTTTTTATCTGCGTCGCGCAGCCGTCTGGCCAATGCCGTCATCACGGTGGTGGCTATACGCGGTGCCCGCGTCAAACACTCCTGAAAAGCGTGGTGTGAAACAACCTTCAATGTAGTGGCTTCAATTGCCGCCACCGAGGCGGATCGCGGCTGTTTGTCAATCAACGACAATTCGCCAAAAAAATCGCCTTCGCCTAAAATTTTCAAAATGATTTCGCGACCGTCCTGATCACCGATAAATACTTTTACACGGCCATGGACAATGACAAATAACGAATCACCCTGATCACCTTCAGTCATGACGACCGCGCCACGCGCAATGATGCGGTCGGTGGCCAATTCCTCGATGACCGCCAAATCCTCATCGGAGAGTTCATTGAACAACGAAACGGAACGGAGCATGGGTTAACCCGGTAAGTTAAAAAATAAATCCAAATAATTCACTGCCATTCTTTTGCACGGCATCTAAGCGCACTGCCCGCGCGAACTCATTTTGTCACAGCCGCATGCTAAACACACGGACTGGATTGCCGAGTGGGCGCCGGGCCGCAGAGATGAAAATCTTGCATTTATAGCTCATCGCCCCAAGATAACAATAATGCTCAGCTAAAATAGTCAAAACATTTCAGGAAAATTCATGTCTGCCACGCCCAATCATCACCGCTTACTCATTCTCGGCTCCGGCCCGGCCGGTTACACCGCCGCCATTTATGCCGCACGCGCCAACCTCAATCCGGTTTTGATCACCGGCATCGCCCAAGGTGGCCAACTGATGACCACCACGGACGTTGAAAACTGGCCGGCCGACGCCCATGGATTGCAAGGGCCCGACCTGATGGCGCGTTTTCAGGAGCACGCCGAGCGTTTTAACACCACCATGATTTTTGACCACATCCATACCGTCGATTTCAAGAAAAAACCGTTCACCCTGCAGGGTGACAACGCCACTTACACCTGTGATGCACTCATCATCGCCACTGGTGCGTCGGCGCAGTACTTAGGTTTGCCATCTGAGGAAAAGTTTCTTGGCAAAGGCGTCTCCGGCTGCGCCACCTGCGACGGATTTTTCTACAAAAATCAGGACGTTTGTGTGGTCGGTGGCGGCAATACCGCCGTGGAAGAAGCGCTGTATTTATCGAACATTGCCAAACACGTCACCGTCATTCATCGCCGGGACAAGTTTCGCTCGGAAAAAATCCTGCAGGACCGTTTATTTGCCAAGGAAAAAGAAGGCAAGGTCACCATTTTGTGGCATAACACGCTGGATGAGGTGTTGGGCGACCAAACCGGGGTAACCGGCGTGCGCATCAAGTCGACGCTGGATGGCACCACCAAGGAGCTGGTGCTGAAGGGCTGTTTTATTGCTATCGGCCATAAGCCTAACACCGATATCTTTGTCGGCCAGTTGGAGATGACCAACGGTTATATCGTCACCCAATCCGGCCTCAAGGGCAATGCCACCGCCACCTCGGTGCCGGGCATATTTGCCGCCGGTGATGTGCAGGACCACGTTTACCGTCAGGCGGTGACCAGCGCCGGTACCGGCTGTATGGCCGCGCTTGACGCCGACGCCTATTTGGACAGTATAAAATAGCAATCACTAGAGCCAAAGCGATGTTTCAGCCATTAATATCTGAAACAGCTCATCAATAAACGAGTTTAATATGTTGGCTGCAATCAACCGGCCAAAAGTGGATTACGGCCGGTTAGAAAACTGGCACATGGCGCGCCAACAACCACTGCCGTTCTGACCAAAAGGGCAGGATTCAAGCAATGCCGAAACGGCCGTCCCCCGCAGATTTATCAAAATCACCATTGGCAAACACCGCCAATGACGCCGAGTTTCGGGCAGAAATGGATGCCGACGGGGTGGTGCCGATCAAACCCGACCGGCGCGTACAACTCGACAAACCCAAACCCAAACCGGTTGCCGCCCAACGTGAACGTGATGAAGCCGAGGTGCCCTATTCATTGCTCACCGACACCTCCGGTTGGGATTCGGATATTGATACCGGCGACCTGATTGCCTTTATCCGCCCCGGCCTGCCCGGTGACATCCTGCGCAAACTCAAGCGCGGTTTTTGGGTGGTGCAGGCCACGCTCGATTTACACGGCATGACCACCATAGTGGCGCGTACCGAGTTGGCGAAATTTCTGGCTTTTGCCCGCCATGGTGGTGCCCGCTGCATATTGATCATTCACGGCAAGGGTTATCGCTCGGCAAACGGCATTCCGCTTATACGCAATAAAGTACGGCTGTCCCTCTCGCAGCGCGAAGAAGTATTGGCGTTTTGTGATGCCGCACCCGCCGACGGCGGCGCCGGCGCGGTGGTCGTGTTGCTGCGATCATCGTAATCCGCAAAACTATCGATCGAGGCAAAATTCCGCTTGGAAAAACCGAAGGGTGCCGGATTTTGGCGATAATGTCATCTCGCCTGCTATCAGGCATGCACTTCAATCCCGCCCGTCCGACCCAATCAAAGACTGCCAAATGAATTCGCTGCCGCTGAAACAATTCACCATCATTGCGGCATTCCTGTTCGCCTTCATTGCGGCGTTATGGTTGACCCATATCGACAATCGAAGACTGGCCAATCCTGACGAGGGACGTTATAGCGTACTGGCCATGCACATGGCCGACAGCGGTGACTTTGTCACGCCGCGCCTGAACGGCCTCAAATATTTTGAAAAACCGCCGATGCAGTACTGGGCAACTGCCATTGCAATCAACATATTTGGCAAAAATGAATGGAGCGCCAGGTTATATACGGCATTGTGTGGACTGCTGACTATTCTGATCGCGGCGTACACCGCTGGTCGACTTTTCACCCGCGAAATCGGTATTTTTACCGGCTTGGCGCTGGTCGCCTGCCCGTATTTTGCGGCACTGGCCAACATCGTCACGCTCGATATGGGCTTGACCTTTTGGACCACCCTGTCCGTTTGCGCGTTTTTATTGTCACAACGCACCGACCCTCAGCCACCCGCCACAAGAGAAAAATACCTGTGGCTGCTACTCGGCTGGGCGGCCATGGGCGGCGCAGTATTATCCAAGGGTTTGGTCGGCATTGTTTTCCCGGCGACGATTCTGTTTTTGTATTGCCTCGTGCAATGGGATTGGCAACGTTTGGCGGCCATTAACTGGTTTTCTGGTTTTCTGATTTTTTTTGCGGTTGCCGCACCGTGGTTTGTAATGGTGGCCGATCGTAATCCGGAGTTTTTGCACTTTTTCTTTGTGCACGAACATTTTCAGCGCTTCACCTCCACCGCGCATCGACGCGTTGAGCCATTCTGGTTTTTTCTACCGATTCTGTTTGCCGGCTGTTTTGCTTGGGCGCTCATGCTGGTACCGGCGATGATTCGCGGCTGGCACGGCGGCACGCATCATGCCGACCCGAGGGCACCATGCGGACAAAAACACTTTAAGCCACTTCGTTTTGTGATCCTTTGGATCGTCTTCATTGTGTTTTTTTTCAGCTTGTCCGGCTCTAAATTACCCGCCTATATCCTGCCGGTATTTCCGTTTTTGGCAATGGTGCTGGCGTTTTATATGGCCACCACACCCGGCCGACGACTTGCCGCTTATCTGGCACCGACTGTGCCAATCGCCATTATCCTGGCGTGGTATTTACAGCACCTGCCGGCCAAACGCGGTGGTGATGCCATCCAGATGGCCCTCTATGCCGAATACGCAACCATTCTGGTTCACGCCTTAGTCATTTTTGCCATCGGCACCATTGTCACCATCATTTTGTTTTGGCGTAACAGCAAAGTCTCACGCCGCTGGGGTCTTTTTATTGTCGCGACCGCCAGTGTGTTGATGGTCAATCGCATCGAAACCGGCTACGAAACACTCTCGCCATTACAATCTGGTTATGCCATGTCAGAGGCGATCAAAGCCAACCTGAAACCAGACACACGCTTATACGCGGTCGACACCTATGATCAAACCGCGCCATTTTATGTTGGTCGGTACTTTACGCTGGTTGATTATCAAGACGAATTTGCACTCGGGCAGCAGCAAGAACCGGGTTCCTCCATCGACAAACTCGACGACTTTCCGCCCGCATGGAACGCGCCGGGAAATGTCATTGCCATCATCCCCCCGCAGGATACCGATAAACTGAAAGTTATGGGGTTGCAATTTGACATCATTCATCAATCACCGCGTCGTATGGCGATCATGAAACGCTGAACGTTTGTCCCGACTGCCCATCTTTATACAACCACACATCAACCACACCACAACCAGACGAGACCACTTTTGAATTTTGTCAGCTTCAGTTTGATTCTCACCGGTGTGCTGCTCAACGCTGCGGCGCAATTGCTGCTCAAAGCGGGCACCAACCGCATTGGTGCGTTTGAATTCAGTGTTGCCAATATTGTGCCGATTGCCAAAGTGGTTGCAGTGCAGCCGCATATCCTTGGTGGGCTGGCCTGCTACGGCATTAGTGTGGTGGTCTGGATCATGGCCTTGTCGCGAGTGCCGGTATCGATCGCCTATCCGATGTTGTCCATCGGTTACGTGGTCAACGCCGTGGCGGCGTGGTATTTATTCGGCGAATCGCTGGCGGCACAAAAATTAATCGGCATTGCTTTTATTTGCCTCGGTGTCTGGCTGGTGGCGAAGTCGTCATGACCACCTACCTCAAGTTTGCCGGGCCGATCATCACCGATGCCATGGCCGGGGCTGTCAATGAAACCATGCGCTCCGGTTGGTTGACCAGCGGCCCACGGGTGCTCGAATTTGAACAGGCGTTATCCGACTATCACAGTGGTCGGCCGACGCGGGTATTTACCTCGGCAACCGCGGCCATGGAAGTCGCCTTGCAGGTGTGTGGCATCGGTCACGGCGACGAAGTCATCACCTCGGCCATGACGTTTTTTTCAGTCGGCAATATGATTGAAAAAGTGGGCGCCACCACCGTGTTTGTAGATTGTGACCTCATTACCCGCAACATCGATCTTGATCAGGTCGAGGCGGCGATCACCCCGCGTACCAAGGCAATTGTACCGACCCATTTTGGCGGCCTGCCCTGCGACATGGACCGACTCTACGCCATTGCAAAAAATCATAAATTGCGGGTGATTGAAGATGCCGCGTTGGCCATCGGCAGTCGTTGGAATGACAAACCAATCGGCGGCTTTGGTGATATCGCCACCTTTAGCTTTCACCCCAACAAAAACATGACCACCATCGAAGGCGGTGCCGCTGTTTTTGCCGATGCCAACGAAGCAAAACGCGCCGAAGTGTTGCGTTTTCACGGTATCACCAAACTCGTCGATGGCACGCGCGATGTTGATGTTGCCGGCGGTAAATTTAATCTGAGTGATGTATCCGCGCGTTTGGGAATCGAACAACTCAAACAGCTCGACGGCTGGAATGCCACCCGCCAGCAACTCGCGCAACATTATTTTTCAATTTTGCAATCGGTCGCAGAGAAGCTGGGAATCTTGCTGCCCGCCGCAACCGGCAAAGGCCAGGGAAATACCCACAGCTGGAATATGTTTGCCGTGTTATTGCCATTGGCCAACATGCGCATTAGCCGCAAACAATTTATCGATGCCATGCATGCCCAACAAATTGGCATCGGCATTTCCTACGAAGCCATGCACCTGTCCAAATTGTTTCGCAGCAAAGGTCACCGTGAAGACACCCACCCCAACGCGGAACGCATTGCCCGCGAAACCGTCACCCTGCCGTTGCATCCCGGTTTGACCAAAGCCGATATTGAACGGGTATGTGATGCATTGATTCAGCTCGTCAAGCGATAATAAAACCATGACCCCACCCATCCTGTCTGTTGTTATTCCGGTTTACAACGAAGAAGACGGCCTGCCGGCGCTATTTGCGCGCCTCTACCCGGCACTCGACAAACTCAATGTTGCGTACGAAATATTATTTACCAACGACGGCTCCAAAGACAAATCGGCTGCGGTGTTGCGTGAACAATTCCAATTGCGCCCGGATGTGACGCGCGTCATTTTATTCAACGGCAACTATGGCCAACACATGGCGATCATGGCCGCGTTTGAGCATTGCCGGGGTTCGCGCATCGTCACCCTCGACGCCGATTTACAAAATCCACCGGAAGAAATCGGCAACCTGCTTGCCGCCATGGACCGTGGCCATGACTATGTTGGCTCGATCCGCATCATGCGCCAGGATTCCGCCTTCCGACGGGTCGCCTCGCGTGCAATGAACAAACTCAGAGAGCGTATTACCAGCATCAAAATGACCGATCAGGGTTGTATGCTGCGCGCCTATAGCCGCGATATTGTTGACGCCATCAATAGCACCAAGGATTCGTCCACTTACATTCCCGCACTGGCGTACTCGTTTGCCCAACGGCCGACTGAAATCGAGGTTGCGCACGAAGAACGGTTTGCCGGTGAATCAAAATATTCGCTGTTCAAATTAATTCAGCTCAATTTTGATTTGATGACCGGTTTTTCGACCGCCCCCCTGCAAGTGTTTTCGTTTATTGGCATTGCCATTTCTTTCCTGTCGATTCTATTTGTGGTGTATCTGGCCGCCCGGCGATTGATCATCGGCCCGGAAGAAGGCGGCTTGTTCACGCTGTTCGGCATCGCCTTTTTCCTCATTGGTGTCACCTTGTTTGGCATTGGTTTGCTCGGCGAATATGTCGGCCGTATCTACGAACAAGTGCGCCTGCGGCCGCGCTACATGATCGAAGGCATCCTTGAGCAACACGGCAACAATGCGAAGCCCACCGATGGCTAGTGCGGTCGTTTTTGCCTATCACAACGTTGGTGTGGTTTGTTTGCGTGCCCTGCTGGCGCAAAAAATTGACGTAAAACTGGTGGTCACCCACCATGACAATCCAACCGAGACCATCTGGTTTGGCAGTGTCGCCGAGCTCGCCACGGCCAACGGCATCCCGGTGGTTTATCCAATTGATCCCAATACACCCGAATTCATCCAACGGTTAGCGGATCTGAACGTCGATTTTTTGTTTTCGTTTTATTACCGGCTCATGCTGGCGCCCGCATTGCTGGCCACTGCACCGCGCGGGGCGTTTAATATGCACGGCTCGCTCTTGCCGAAGTACCGCGGTCGGGTGCCGATAAATTGGGCGATTATTAAAGGCGAAACCGAAACCGGTGCGTCCCTTCATGAAATGGTTGAAAAGCCGGATGCCGGACGGATTGTTGATCAACAGGCGGTGCCAATCGGGCCGGATGACACGGCGCGCGAGGTATTTGATCGGGTGACGGAAGTCGCCGTCACCATCATCAGACGATCGGTTCCCAAACTAGTGGATGGCAGCGCAATACTTACCGCACAAGACTTGAGTCAAGGCAGCTACTTTGGCGGACGGCGCCCCGCCGATGGTGTGATCAACTGGACTGAACCGGCCAAAAACATTCATAATCTTGTTCGAGCGGTTGCACCGCCCTATCCGGGTGCATCGACCTCGATAAACGGCGAAAACATCATCATCACCAAAACGCAGCAAATGCCGGCCGCCTTAACCCATACCAGGCCGGGATTTGTAAATATTGCCCGGGACAAAGTGATTGCCCTGTGTGGCGATGGCAGCATGTTACGAATCATCGAAGCCAGCATTAACGGCCAACCGCATAATGAACTCATGCTTGCCGTTCGTTACGGCGACGGTGTTCATGAGTTACCACCCCCGAATAAACGCCGTTAACTTTCGATTCCAATCAGATTTAAATATCAAAACAAATTATTCTTGAATATGAAAAAAGTCCTCATCCTCGGTGTTAATGGTTTTATTGGCCACCACCTCACCAAAAGCATCATGGATAATACCGACTGGCATGTTTATGGCATGGACATGAACACCGACCGGGTCACGCCGTTTTTGGGCAATCCGCGCTTCCATTTTTTTGAAGGTGACATCACCATCAACAAAGAGTGGATCGAATACCACATTCGCAAATGTGATGTGTTGTTGCCGCTGGTGGCGATTGCCACCCCGTCGACTTATGTACAGGATCCGCTGCGGGTGTTTGAGCTCGATTTCGAAGCCAATCTGCCGTTTATCCGCTCGTGTGTGAAATACAAAAAACGGGTGATTTTTCCGTCGACGTCCGAAGTGTATGGCATGTGTGCCGACGCTGAATTTGATCCGTTCAACTCCAACCTGGTGTTGGGCCCGATTGAAAAACAACGCTGGATTTATTCGTGCTCCAAACAATTGATGGATCGCGTCATTTACGCTTACGGCTCGCGTGGCGAACTCGATTTCACCTTGTTCCGGCCGTTTAACTGGATCGGTGCCGGCCTCGACAGCATCCATACGCCGAAAGAAGGCTCGTCACGCGTCATCACGCAATTTTTTGGCCATATCGTGCGCGGAGAACCGATCAAACTGGTGGATGGCGGCGCGCAAAAGCGTGCCTTTACCTATGTCACAGACGGCATCGACGCACTGGTAAAAATCATCGCCAACAAAGACAACATTGCGACCGGCCAAATCTACAATATTGGTAACCCGGCAAACAATTTTTCAGTACGTGAACTCGCCACCATGATGCTCGAATTGGCGAAACAATATCCAGAGTACTCTGGCACGGCAGAAAACGTAAAAATAATAGAAACCACCTCTGCCGAGTATTACGGCAAGGGTTATCAAGACGTGCAAAATCGCGTACCAAAAATCGACAACACCATGAAAGATCTCGATTGGTCACCTCAGGTCAATATGGCCGATGCACTCAAGGGTATTTTTGACCACTATCGTCAAGAGCTCGATGACGCAAAGAATCTGGTGAACTAATGACCATTGCAAATCCAATCGTAGGTGTGGTGATGGGTTCCAATTCTGATTGGGATGTGATGCAACGCGCGGCCGAAATCTTGCGTGATTTTGGTGTGCCGTTTGAACAAAAGGTGGTGTCGGCGCACCGCACGCCAGACGCAATGTTTGCGTATGCGGCTACGGCTCGTGAACGCGGTTTGTTGTGCATCATTGCCGGTGCCGGTGGCGCCGCACATTTGCCGGGCATGATTGCCTCCAAGACCACCTTGCCAGTGCTGGGTGTGCCGGTGCCGTCCAAACATTTGGCCGGGCAAGACTCGCTGTTTTCAATTGTGCAAATGCCCAAAGGCATTCCGGTTGCCACCTTTGCCATCGGCGAGGCGGGTGCAGCCAATGCGGCCTTGTTTGCGGTGAGTTTGTTGGCCAACTACGATCCGGCGTTGGTGACAAAACTTGCCGACTACCGCGACAATATGAAGGAGCAGGTAACAGCCATGCAACTGCCTGACGTGCTGTGATTCTTCCCGGCGCCACTCTTGGTTTGCTCGGCGGCGGCCAACTTGGCCGCATGTTTTGTATGGCTGCGCGCAGCATGGATTATCGCGTGACGGTGCTCGATCCAGACCCATTGTCGCCCGCCGCCGAATTTGCCACCGGCCACCTGAACACCGCCTACACCCATCCGGTATCACTTGATGAACTGGCCAACACCTGTGCGGCCATCACCACTGAATTTGAAAATGCCCCGTCGGAAGTATTGATTGCGCTGGCAAAAAAAACCATGGTTCGACCAAGTGGTAACGCGGTGGCCATCGCGCAAGATCGTTCCGCCGAGAAAAATTTTTTCCAAAGAAATGCGTTTCCTGTCGGCCCTTACGCAGTCATCCACACCACCGCCGATCTTTCCCGGGTAACCAAACTCATATCATTTCCAGCTGTTTTAAAAACGGCACGATTTGGCTATGACGGCAAAGGTCAGGCGCGCATTTCATCGGCAGAGCACCTGGCCAAGGTCTTTGCTGAATGGGACAACGTGACTTGTGTGGTTGAGCAATTTTTGCCGCTCAAACTGGAAATTTCCGTGGTACTCGCCCGCACCGAAGATGGCGAAATTTCCATTTTTCCGGTCGCTGAAAATCAACACGTGAATGGCATTCTTGATATGACCATTGCACCGGCACGGATATCGCCACATATGGCGGCAGAGGCGTGCGACATTGCCACCCAGGTCGCGGTGGCGCTGGAATACGTCGGTGTCATGGCGGTGGAATTTTTTGTACTGCAGGACGACACCCTACTCATCAACGAAATTGCCCCACGTCCACACAACAGCGGCCATTTCACGATCGACGCCTGCCGGACCTCCCAGTTTGAGCAGCAGGTACGGGTATTGTGCGGTCTGCCACTGGCCGACGCGAGCCAACATACACCGGCCGTCATGCTCAATTTGCTGGGTGATGTTTGGCCGGCGGGGCAGAGGTCACCAGACTGGTCGATTGTGTTGAACGACCCCGGCGCGCACTTACATCTATATGGCAAACGCGAAGCCCGTCCCGGCCGCAAAATGGGTCATGTCACCGTCTGTGCTGCAACGGTCGAGGCGGCATTGGCAACGGCGAATCGCATGAAGGCGGCGTTGGTCGCTTCCTCCACCTAACCCACCGCGCTCGTTCTGATGGTCTGATTAGCAGCAATTTGCATCGGCTTGAATCCAAATCACCCGATGCCCGCGTCGTACTGACAGCCCACCCACATTCAGGAGCGTCATGACGCACACCACCACTCAAAAAAACTTTACCCCGCGCATATTTTTACGCAGTGTTTTGGTTCTGAGCGTACTTTGCCTTGCACCGCTTCAAGCCCAGGCATGGGACTGGTTTGGCTGGGGCAAACGTGTATCCGGTTCGGGTATTTATCAAACTGAAACCCGCAACGTCAGCGGTTATAAGGGCGTCAAATTGTCCGGTTCATTTGATGTTACCGTCATACAAAACGGCAGTGAAGGCGTGACCATCCATGCCGACGACAATTTGTTGCCGTTGATTGCAACAGAGGTTGAGCGCGGCAATCTGCTGATCAAATGGGCGGAACGAAACCTGAATGTTTCGCACAAGAAAATCACGGTGACGGTCAACGTCAAAGACATTGAAGAATTGTCAATCGCGGGCTCGGGCAGCATCATCTCGGATGCAATCAAAGCCACCCGCCTTAAATCAGCGATTGCCGGATCGGGTGACGTAAACATCAAAAATTTAACCAGTGACGCGATTAAAGTTTCTATTGCTGGCTCAGGCGACTTTTCCGCAGGTGGTTTGGCGCAGGAATTTGAGGCCTCTATCGCCGGCTCTGGTGGCATCAAAGCAGGCAAACTCAAAGCAAAAAACGCCAAGGTATCTATCGCGGGTTCGGGTGATGTGGTGTTGTGGGCGACCGACCTGCTCAAACTATCCATTGCCGGATCGGGAGATGTGCGTTATTACGGTGACGCCAGTATTACCCAATCTATTGCCGGATCGGGCAGCATTAAACGGCTGGGCGCGGCACCAAACTTGTAAAGTTTAATATTGGCGGGTATCTCCAGGCACTTTTGCCGCGAAGTGCCCGCCCTGATTAAGTTTTCCGTTTTAGTTTGCTGGCAAACTTCAAGCGAAACTTTGCGACCTTCGGCGACACCACCGCCATACAGTAGCCTTGATACGGATTACGTTTGAAATACTCCTGGTGATAATCCTCGGCCGGATAGAACTTCTCCGCAGCCATCACCTCAGTCACAATCGGTTGATCCCAAATCTGTTCCGACATCAGGTGCGCGATGGTTTCGTTGGCAATTCGCGCCTGCTCTGTCGAGTGAAAATAAATCCCCGACCGATACTGCGTGCCGACATCGTTGCCCTGCTGGTTCAGCGTAGTCGGATCGTGAATGGAAAAAAACACGCCGAGAATTTCCACAAACGAAATGACGGCCGGATCAAATGTCACTTTGACCACTTCCGCATGTCCGGTGCGGCCACCACATACCTTTTGGTAATCAGGATTGGCGTCCTCACCATTGCTATAACCGGACACCACTTCGACCACACCGTCAAGGTCGTCAAATACCGCCTCCAGGCACCAAAAGCACCCGCCGCCCAACGTGGCCACTTCGATTTGATTCAATTCATTATTCATTGCATGGTCGCCTTAATCGTTGGCGCGGGCGTGAAACGGATATCACCATAGTACGCCAGCGCATTTTCACCGGTGTTGTCGGTATCGGTCATGATGCCCACCGAACGAATGCGTCCGGGCTTTTCACCAAACGCCCGTTCGAAATCCCGGGAAATATTGCGCTCGTAATCCCGCCATTCGCCACTGCGCGTGTTACCCGATTCGGCAACAATCATTTTGACGCGGCTGGTATGCGGGCTCTCGATCACAACGTGGGTCTCGGCCTTGTTTTCCCAGATGTACATCAGTGTCGCATAAGGCATCAACTGGCCGGTCAGGGCTTTCACCCGGTCTGCCATCGCCCGTTCCTCAAAGTCGAGTTTGCCCATATCCCCATCAAACGTGACAATAACCCTGACCGGTGAATCTTCCAAATCACGACGATGGTTATCGGCACTTTGAATCAGCTCCGGCACCAGCCAGCGCCAGTGAATCCACGGCATCGCGGCGGGATCAATATCGAGCACCTTACTTAACCCCGATGCCGATTGATCTGATTTTGCTTCGATCACAGTCATGCCAGACGGATCCGTGACAAGCCGATAGACCGTGTCCGTTTTAAAACGCGACAATGGTCGTGGACGCCAGCCCGGTGGCAGCGGACCACCCGCGACCACACTCGAGAATGCTGATACATATTTGCGTGGTGGATCGCCGCCGGGTGCAATCGACGCGCATCCCGCCGTAAACACGGCTGCCAACGCAAAAACGGGCAGCTTGCGCCACCCGTTTTTCATTTGAATCGTAAGACTATCCAACGTTACAGTCCGCCGTTTTGCTGGGCCACCATACAAAACAACATCGGAAATGACAGCATGGTGTTGGCACGCGAAGTCAGCATGGCCAGGCGCGCCGCCGCAGCTTTTTCTTCGGGCGGTACCACCACAATGCCAAGGGCTTTTTTCTGATTCGGCCAGATGATGAACCAGACATTAAACGCCATGATCAGCGCCAGCCACATGCCGATGCCAATTGCCGTAAACGGTTTTTGCAACATAAATGCGGCGCCGATATAACCATTCATGCCCGCCAGTAACACACCGGTGATGACGGTCCACAACGCGGCATGACGAAACCACATCAGTGCTGTTGGCGCGATGACTTTGGTGATCGCCGGCTTGTGTTCATCCGGAATTTTAGCCATCGACGGGATTTGCACAAAATTGAAATACCACAGCAAACCGATCCACATGACGCCAAACATGACATGAAACCAGCGCATCACAAACGTGAACCACGCGTGACTCATGGTGATGTTGGTACCTGAAACGACTGCAACCACCCCGACCATGATGATCAGCAGCACAAATCCGGCAATAACGGTACGTTGCAGCGATTGAAAAATTGCGCCCATAACAGTTCTCCTAGAATGCGTAAGAAATATGCAGCCTAGATGTTATCACTAGACGTACCAGGTCTTGCCTAGCACGTTGTGTATACCGGTTTTCATTGCGCGTTCGCGCGCACCCACGAAATGGGTTTTGACAGACAGGAACGCCGTGTTAACGCTGCTGAATAACCGCGCAAGCGATGCGTGGACCAGCGTTTCCGGTTGGTTGCGACTTGTAGTCGTCCGGATCACGATGCACGATGAGACCGCGCCCGACAACACTGGTTGCCCCGGCGGTGACGCTTACCAGATCCAGAACAACGGTCAGTTTGGCGACACCCAGCGCATTTGCTTGCAGGGACGGCATATCACCCGCGTGCCGCTCCATCGTGGTATGCAGTCCGTGTGGCTTACCGGTCGGATTAAAATGCCCGCCGGTACTCATGCCATCACCAGAGCTGCAATCGCCTTTCTCGTGCACGTGAAAGCCGTGTTCAGCATTTGCCTTGAGTCCCGAAACATCAGCAACTACACGTACCTTGTCGCCGACCTGGGTAAAGGTCACCGTGCCCCGTGCGGTATTGCCTTTGGTTGGTTCGAGCGCGGCAACCGCTGATGGACCACCCCCACCCATACTTGCGCAACCGGTTAATGCAATACCAATCAAAACGGCACCGACTCTAACGACTTCGATTGGGATTTTGTTGGTTTTCATCGGACTATTTTTTCGCTGGTGCCGGTGCTGCGACTGCTGGCTTCGCTGCTGGTGCGGGAGCTGCGGCAACCACAATCGGTGTTGGTTTTGGAACCGGTTTGCGTGCCTTTTTCATATTGTCCTGAAAATTGGCAACCGCCTTGGTTTCATAACGAACCAAATCTGCCTTGCCCTTTTCCGCAGTGGCCTTGTCTTTTTCCGCTTTGGCGGCCACAGCAACGGGGTCAACCGGCGGTGGCGGTGGCAGTTTCGCCATCAGACTAGAAGTAAAAACCGACAAGCCAAGGGCCAGAATTATTTTTTTCATGTTTGTCCTCCTAGTCGTCGCCAGCGGCGGGTTGGGCATGGGCAGCCGGTTTGGCGGTTGTTTTGCCTGATTTCACGTCGTTATACCAAAGTTCATGGTGTTCCTTGGCCCAGGTTTCGTCGACCGTCCCTTCACGCATGCCCTTGTAGGCGCCCTGCACACCAATCGTGCCCATATAAATGTGGGCGCAGGATGCCGCCATGAAGATAATGGCAACAATACCGTGCACCAAATTCGCTTCCGCCATCAGTTCGCGGGTGCTGTTCCAATTCGGGAACAACATAATCAGTCCGGACGCACTGATGATGATGCCCAGCACTACAATCGATAACCAGAACCAAACCTTTTCACCACCATTAAATCGGCCGGACGGTACATGTTTCCCGGACAACATGCCGCCCAATTTTGCCAACCAGTCCATATCCAAGGCTTTGAGGTAGTTGTCTTTTACAAAAAGAATAAAAAAGGCAACCAGCGAGAACATGAACAATGGTCCGACAAAGTTGTGAACCTCTTTCAAAATTTGCGCGATCCATGAAAAGCCCGTCGCGCCAAACAACGGCATCAAAATATGTTTGCCAAATAACAGCACAATTCCTGAAATCGCCAATGCAACAAATGAAATGGCCATGGTCCAGTGGACCATTCTTTCGGCCGAATTGAAACGTTCAAGCAGTCGACCCGTTTCGGCGCCATGCAATTTCATCGGCCCCTTGACCATAAAAAACACCAGCAGCAATAGCGGTGCAATCACCAATAAAATGCCGCCGTAAAAAGTCACCGGGCCGTTGCGGATTTCACGCCACCATTGACCTTTATCTTCAATCAATACATTCATTTCACGGCCGGGAACCGATGCGTATTGAGGTTTGAGCTCCACATCCGACCATTTCGGCGGCACGTTCCACCCGGGGGCAGCAGTACTGCCTGCGGGTAATGCGGGTGCTGCTTTGGCGGCCGGTGCGGTTTCCGCAACGGGTGCCGATGCAGGCGCAGCAGCAGGTTTGGGCGCCTGCGCCTGGACACCAAAAGTCATTGTCAGTGCCAGGGTGGCGAGTAATGGCGTAAAACATAGGCGCCACTGGCTGGGGATTGTTAACGATGCGATTTTCATCAATCGTTCCTCTGTGTATTTTTTTGGTTAATACTCGACCCAAATAACTCGACGGCGCGAACTACTTGACGCCAATACGAAGATATTCGTTTTGCGATTTGGTACGATCTGCAAGAGTGGTTTCCCACTTCTTTTTGTCCCCACCAAAACGCGCGTCGTCAGATGCCCGCGCGTCTTTCTTGCCTGCATAGACTTTTTCAACTTTGGCTTTTTGATCAATTTCGCCGCAGGCGACCAAACCAAAGACCGCAATCATTCCAGCCACTGCGATCAGGCGCTTCATGACTTCACCGCCGCCGCTAATTTTGCGTCGCCGCGTTTGTAAGCCATGCCCCAGCCCCAAATTTCTTCGCCTTTGAGACGACGTTTTACGCGGGTTTTGTAGATGGATTCAATCATTTCGCCATCACCAGCCAACAACGCTTTGGTCGAACACATTTCCGCACACGCCGGCAACTTACCTTCAGCCAAGCGGTTACGACCGTATTTGGCGAATTCTGCCTTGCTATGGTCTTCTTCCGGACCACCGGCACAGAATGTGCACTTGTCCATTTTCCCGCGCAAACCAAACGCACCGGCCTGTGGGAATTGTGGGGCGCCAAACGGACAGGCGTAAAAACAATAACCGCAGCCGATGCACAGGTCCTTATCGTGCAGGACAACACCCTCGGTGGTTTTGTAGAAACAATCGACCGGACACACTGCCATACAAGGTGCATCACTGCAATGCATACAGGCGACTGAAATGGATCGCTCGCCCGGTTTGCCGTCATTCACCGTCACCAGTCGGCGGCGATTGACACCCCAAGGCACCTCATTTTCGTTTTTACACGCCGTCACGCAGCCGTTGCATTCGATGCAGCGCTCGGCGTCACAGATAAATTTCATTCTTGCCATGATATTTCTCCTTTATCCGTTAGCTCAAGCTGCAACGACTTGGCAAAGCGTCGTTTTTGTTTCCTGCATCATCGTCACCGAATCGTAACCGTAGGTGGTTGCAGTGTTTACCGCCTCACCACGAACAATTGGTGCCGCGCCCTTTGGATACTTGTCGAGTAAATCCGCCCCTTGCCACCAGCCGGCAAAATGGAACGGAATAAACGTCGTGCCGGAAGCAACCCGCTCGGTCAACATCGACTTCACTTTAATCTTCGCGCCGGTCGGTGACTTCACCCAAACATATTGGTTGTTTTTAATGCCACGCGCCTCGGCATCTTTGGGATTGATCTCGACAAAGTTTTCCTGCTGTAATTCTGCCAGCCATGGATTCGAGCGGGTTTCATCGCCGCCACCTTCGTACTCAACCAATCGACCCGAAGTGAGAATCAACGGGAAATCCTTGCTGATATCTTTGTTTTTCTCTTGCACCGACTTGTACAGCGTCGGCAAGCGCCAGAACGCACCCTTCTTGTCTTCATGAGTCGGGTACTTGGCGATCAGATCCGGCCGTGGTGAATACAAAGGCTCGCGATGCATTGGCACTGGATCCGGGAAATTCCAGACGACCGCACGGGCCTTGGCGTTGCCAAATGGATGGCAGCCATGATTCTTGATGACCACCCGCTGAATACCGCCGGACAAATCAGTCTTCCAGTTTTTACCTTCGGCCGCTTTTTGTTCAGCCTCTGTCAGTTCCGTCCACCAGCCGAGTTTTTTCATCAATACATGGTCAAATTCCGGGTAACCGGTGGTGATGTCGGCACCCAATGAATGGGAGCCGTCTTCAGCCAGCAGGGAAACGCCGTCCCGTTCGACGCCAAAGTTGGCGCGGAAATTACCACCGCCATCCATGACGTGCCTAGTCGTGTCATACAAATTGGGCGAACCCGGATGTTTCATTTCCGGCGTGCCGTAACAAGGCCATGGCAGACCAAAATAATCGCCCTTCAGGTTGTAGCCGGTTTCTTTATCAATCACATCCGTGGTGCAACGCAGCGTTTTAATATCAAACGCCGCCATATTTCGCATATGCGCTTTGAGTCGCTCGGGGGACTGGCCGGTATAACCAATCGTCCACGTCCCGGCGTTTATTTCGCGCAAAATATCTTCAATCACCGGCTCTTGATAAGGCCCGGCCGCTTTCATCAGCGCAATATTTTGTTTGCCGTCACGTTTGCCCAACAATTGATCACCAAAGCCCATGCGGGTGGCGAAGTCGTACATGATGGCGTGGTCAGAACGCGATTCAAACAGCGGGTCGATAACTTTTTCGCGCCACTGGATCGAGCGATTAGACGCCGTTACCGACCCGACACACTCAAACTGTGTACAAGCCGGCAACAGATACACCCCATCCTGACGATCCGGCATGGCAGCGGACGCCGTTGGATACGGGTCGATGATGACCATTATTTCGACCTTTTCCATGGCCGTTTTCATTTCCAGGCCACGGGACTGCGAGTTTGGTGCATGCCCCCAATACACGATCGCTTTCAGGTTTGAATCCTGATCGATCATTTCATTCTTTTCCATCACGCCGTCAATCCAGCGCGATAGGGTCATGCCGGGTTTTTCCATCATTGCCTTGGAGGCATAACGGCCCTTAATGTAATCGTAGTCCACGTTCCAAACCTTGGCCCAGTGTTTCCACGAGCCTTCCGCCAAGCCATAGTAGCCCGGCAATGAATCCGGATTCGGACCCACGTCGGTTGCACCCTGCACATTGTCGTGACCACGGAAAATATTGGTGCCACCACCGGATACACCAACGTTGCCCAGTGCCAATTGCAAAATACACGAGGCACGTACCATCGCATTACCAATGGTGTGTTGGGTCTGACCCATACACCAGACGACAGTGGACGGCCGATTCATCGCCATGGTTTCGGCGACTTTATAGACTTCCGCTTCCGGCACACCACAGGCTTCTTCGACCGCCTTCGGATGCCATTTTTTCATGACCTCTTCGCGGATTTTTTCCATGCCAAAAACACGGTCATGCAGATATTTTTTGTCTTCCCAGCCATTGTTGAAGATGTGATACAACATACCAAACAGGAATGGAATATCGGTGCCGGAACGAATGCGCACAAACTGATCTGCTTTGGCGGCGGTGCGGGTGAAACGTGGATCGACCACGATCATCTTGGCGCCGGTTTCTTTGGCGTGCAGCATATGCAGCATGGAAACCGGGTGCGCCTCGGCGGCGTTCGAGCCGATATACATGGCGCACTTGGCGTTTTGCATATCGTTGTACGAATTGGTCATGGCTCCATAACCCCAGGTGTTGGCCACACCGGCTACCGTGGTGGAGTGGCAAATACGCGCCTGGTGATCACAGTTATTGGTGCCAAACAATGAGACAAACTTGCGCAACAAATAAGCCTGTTCGTTATTGTGTTTGGAAGAGCCAATCCAATAAACCGAATCCGGACCACTGTCCTTACGCAGCTTCATGAATTTTTCGGTGATCTCGCTCATCGCCTGATCCCAGGAAATTTTCTGGTATTTGCCGTTGACCAATTTCATCGGGTATTTCAAGCGATGTTCACCATGACCATGCTCACGTACCGATGCGCCCTTGGCGCAATACGAACCCAAATTCAGCGGAGAATCAAACACCGGCTCTTGGCGCACCCACACACCGTTTTGCACCACAGCGTCCACCGCGCAGCCAACCGAGCAATGGGTGCACACGGTGCGTCGGACTTCCATTTTGCCGTCGGCGGCAATCGCAGGTCCTTTGGCGGACGCTTCGGCTTTTTGCATCATCGAGAATGGCAGTTGCGACGCAAACGCGCCCGCGCCCGCCACCATCCCGGAGCGTTTCAGGAACGCTCGTCGATCAACCGTGCCAACGATGTCGTTAAATTTAGACGCAAAGGTACTCCTCTGCACCGGTCCTGTGGACTTTTTGGTGAGCAGCATGGTGATCTCCTCGAATTACAGTTTGGTCGTGTTGTAGTACTGGGCGATGTGCGGCGTCATACGATACCCGGCTGCAGCGGGCTCCG
>JAYTBF010000207.1:0-20901 GCA_043737175.1 Burkholderiales bacterium | reverse complement strand
CTTTATCTGCCGGAACCTGCACCGACACACCCTGATTGATCACCGCCGCCGCATTGGTGACACTGTCGAGCGCACTCACGCGTAGGTTATACAGGGTCAATGCACAAAGTGAATTACCGGTGGCGGCACCATCCACACCAAAACTTTGGGCGACGCCGAGTGTGCAACCGAGTTGCGCAGGGTCATTTAAATCGATCACGTTATTTTTGATGACGTGCGCCTGCACCAGGGTTGGCGTAACAGACAAGTTATAACCCCCGCCGCTACTGGTCGTGCCCAAGGTCACGCCGGTAGGTGTGCTGATCGCTGCTTCAACCGCCTGCTCCGCCCGCCGCACCACCTCGTTTTTAAACTGCATATTGCCCACAACCTGCAAATTTCCCTTGCCGATGTTAAAACTGCTGACGACCATCAGCGTCATCAAGATGAGCAAAATCATGCCGATCAGCAGGGTTGCGCCCTCTTGTTTTTTTCTATTCATATTCATGGCAATTTCCGCCCGGCAGGGTTATCCAGACGCACCACGGAATTAAACACGTGCCGTTTATAACCATCACCATACGGGCCATATGAGTTGTCGGTAGTCCCGTTCGCCAACTTGCCCAAAATATAGGTTTTGCTATCGGTAAACCCCGGTGTGGTTTCGGTGTTTCTGGCCAGAACATTAATTTTGACCACATAGGTCGTCAACCAATTGGCAACGCAGCCAGCGCCTACGCAACCGTTGAATGTGGATGGATTAGCGTTAAAAACATCAACGCGCCCATCATTGTCGGTGTCCATGCCATACTCAAATTGAACCGTCTCAATGCCCTCGACCAGCGGCACAATGGTAAATACACCGGTGCCTAATTCGGCGCGTTTCAATGTGGGCACGCCATCGGTGCCCACGTTGTTATTGGCGACAAAATAAATTCGCACAATGTAACGGCGATAGTCCGCAAGGGTTGTGCAATTGATCGCGCGTTTGGTCAGCGAGCTCGAAGTGGTGCTCAGCGCAAAATGCGCCAGATAATCGGTAGCGGAGGTCGCCCCAGTATTGGTTGCCAGCTCCCCCGGAAGATAACAATTGGAAGCCTGAAAATACGGTACCCCAGTGATCACGGCGTCACAACCTGCGGCGACGACCGGGCCGGCAACACAGCTGCTGAGACGGCGGACAACCAAAATGTCGGTATCGGCTTTGATATCGGTCAGGCAACTGGGAATGGTCGCCGCATTGTCTATTCCCTGCACATGTACAAAAAATGAGTTCATCCAGCTGCTGGCATTTCCGGAAACGGTTGTGTTACATGGATCCGGCATCGCGACCATCGGTGTTGCGCCCCCCAATGGCGGATTTCCCGGTTTGATGACGTGATGATAGGGGTCAAATGAGCCAAAAAAACCAGCCATACGCAGGTCATCCGAGAGAATGGAAACAGCATAACGACCGCTTTCAATCTGGCGATTGTTGCGTTCAATATCGGCGCGGGTCTGACTACTGTTTACAAACACCGCCGTCATACCGGCAATTACCAGCAAGCCGAGGGTGATTGATATCATCAGCTCGATGATCGAAAAACCGTTTTGCCGTTTCGGCCCACCGCTTTTTTCAATTCGCATAAAAAACAGACTTTTCATGGCTGGATTTTCATTATTGACACGTCGGCAAACCGATGGAAACCTGCGAAGAAATGGCGCGCCGATAACGTTCATTACCGAACATGCCCGTTCCACAACTCACACTCGGGATGGACGCCAAATTAGAACCCTGCCAAGCGACGGTCACCCGATAAATAGCCGGCATACAAACACCTGCCGTTGCGTTTTCGGCTTGAACGAGCTCAACACATCCCACGCCACCGACCAGGCCTCCCACCGAATTTCCGGATTTTTTTTCCGACGCACCAAGCAGAGCGTTACCCCATTCACATTGATCGCGCATCATCACCGTGGTCAATGACGCATGATTACAGGCAACAATCGGTGGATTGCCCGTGCCCAGGGGCGTGGTCGTGACGTATCCCAATGCGAAGGGCCTGTTGGCGGAGATTCGATCGATCATGCTGTTCATCAGAAGAACCGCTTGGGCGCGTTGAAAACCCTGCAGCTCGGCGACGATAATTTGACTTTGCAGGCCTGCGAGGCCGAGTAAACCAAAGGTAAGAATCAGCAACGTCACCAACACCTCAAGCAGCGTTGTTCCCCGCTGTGCGCGACTTCTGCGGATTCGAAAAATAGGCGCGCTTAACATTCCACGGCCTTGGTATACGGGCGGCCACTCAAATCAATGGAAACACAACGTTTTACGGAAGACCCGGTCGCGCCTATGCTGAAACTGGGTGAAACGTTTCCGCTGATGCGGCCCGAACCTTGATAAATCACGCCTGCGGGTGCGGCGCCGCCACCGGCGCTGGTGACCACCAGACCGTAATAACCCGTCTGGCTATCAATCAGCGCGCCGACAACCGCGGGGTCCGGAATGGTCCAGCCATCTTGCCATGCACCGGCGGTATTGGGAACGATGGAGATGTCAACGTTTCGTTTAATGGATTCGCTGCGCGCTTTGATCAGCGCAATATGCAAATCCGTTGCCATAGCTTTCACGCGCTGATTGCGGATGAAATCGCCAAAAGATGGCGCCGCCATGGCGGACATGATGCCAATGATCGTCACCACCACCAATAATTCGACGATGGTCACACCGCGCTGATCATTGACGCGGTTTGTAGCGATGGCGACGGACGGTTTCATGTTTGTTACCACGCCCCTTTGGCGGTGCCCGTTGGAGTCTTGGTGCCGGCCTGATCAATTGTCAACACCGGTTCATTGTTTTTATTTTGTGCGCCCTGGGGGGTGGCCGTAATTAAAAATCCCGGGGGTGGGCCGGCCGTGGTTGTAATGACTGGTGTGCCGTAATAGGGCAACACATCGGCCGTCATCGTGATTCCAAGTGTTGCTAGATCTGGCGCAAAACTGCGGTTGTCCAAAAAATATTGCTGCTGGCGTTGGGCAACTTGCATCAACAGCGCTTGGGCCGATGCGCGTCGTCCTTTGAGCAGGTAATCTTGATAATTCGGGTAGGCGATGGAAGCGAGTATGCCGACAATGGCAACCGCGATCATCAACTCAATGAGGGTAAAACCTGATTTGCGTTTCATTTCCATACTCTTTCCCCGGCGCGCATTTTGCGCTGTCTAGATTTGTCACCACGTCGTTCGGTTACTACGGTAACGACGACCCATTTAATCGGCACATGCACCAGAATTCGACGGATGCGTGCGGCGCAATTGATGACAATAGTAATCCTATCGATCCCATCTGGCCAATGCCACCGAAAGCCGACAAGTGGTCGACGGCATCTGGCGAGCGGCACAAAAATGACAACCGCACCCTGCCGGTCGCCTTGCACTGCATTGCGCCAAATTCTTCTGGTCCTCCAGCTTACATTCCGGCGGTTTTGCCAAGACCTTTGGGGAGGGGAAACGTGATATTTTCGGTAATACCATCGAGCTCGCGGACACTTTTTGCGCCCATCGCCCGCAACATGGTGATTACATCCTTTACCAAAATTTCCGGCGCGGAGGCACCGGACGTGACACCGATGCGTTTTTTTCCAGCCACCCACTCGAGCTTTAACTCGTCGGCACTATCAACCTGATGGGTTTCGCAGCCGAGCAAATCCGATAATTCCCTGAGCCGGTTGGTGTTGGAACTGGTGCGCGAACCGACCACAATCACCACTTCCACCAGCGGCGCCATAAATTTCACTGCGTCCTGGCGATTTTGCGTGGCGTAACAAATATCGTCGTGTTTAGGCCCGACGATATGCGGAAAGCGCAACTTGAGCGCATCAATCACTTTTTGTGTGTCATCCACCGACAAGGTGGTTTGACTCACGTAGGTCAATTTTTCAGAATGGGCGACATTGAGATTGGCGACATCCTCCAACGACTCCACCAAATACATGCCGGTCTCGGACTGGCCGAGGGTGCCTTCAACTTCAGGATGACCTTCGTGGCCGATCATGACGATTTCGTATCCTTCGTTGCGTTTTTTCAGCACCTCGATGTGGACTTTTTTCACCAACGGACAGGTGGCGTCGAACACATGAAAGCCACGCTCCTGCGCCTCCAGTCGAATCGCCTTGGACACACCATGGGCACTGAATACCAGCGTCGCACCCGGCGGCACATCCGCTAAATCTTCAATAAACACCGCGCCCTTGGTTCGCAGATCGTCCACCACATATTTGTTATGGACAATTTCATGGCGCACGTAGATCGGTGCACCGTGCAGATTTAGCGCGCGCTCAACAATTTCGATGGCACGATCCACGCCCGCGCAAAACCCGCGCGGGTTGGCCAGCAATATATCCATCTCACCGACTTCACTCATATTTTCAGACCCATTATCTGGCGCGCTGCTTGAGCCATTATTGCCCCAAACACCCCGCCACTATTGATGTTCACCAAACAATTATTGATTTGTTGTACTTCAGTGCATCTGCTGATTGATGATACCCGCCAGCGGTAATCATGGTTTCGCCTTGTCGTCGACCTGCGGCGAGCGGAACGCATCCCAAATCAACATGACCGCGCCGACACATATCGCCGAATCGGCAACATTAAATGCTGGCCAATAATAACCACCCGCATGCAGTTGAATGAAGTCAATAACATGGCCATGCACCACCCGGTCAAACAAATTACCAATCGCGCCGCCGATGACCAACACCAAGGCCGTGGCGAGCACACGATTGTTGTGATTGCTGCGCAACATCCACAGCAACACCGACGTGATCACCAAGGTCAGCACAATAAAAAATCCACGCTGCCAGCCACCGGCATCGGCCAAAAAGCTGAATGCCGCACCCGGATTGTAGACCAGCACCCAATTAAAAAATGGCGTCACGTAGCGGCTTTCACCGTATTGGAAAGTGCTGTCGAAAAAATACTTGGTCGATAAGTCGAATACGATCACCACCAGACTGACCCACAACCAGCGTAGCCAACCCCATTGGTTTGATGCCCCGCTCATGCGTGGTTACCCAAAATAACGCGGTCATCCCGAATGAAGTCGAGGGATCTCATCCGGACAAACATCGATGACGATTGACGAGGATGGGATTGCTCGCAGAATCGGCTCGGAATGACAATCGTTGAGTCTGTCGAGTTACGCATATTTACGCGCTTCGCCGCGCCCCGCAAGGTTGGTCACACAACGACCACAAATCGTCGGGTGTTCCGAGTGTGCGCCGATATCGTCACAATAGTGCCAGCACCGTTCGCACTTTTGTTTGGCGCTCGGTGCCACGATAATTTTCCGATCCGAGACATCCTCCACAACCTCAACCTTTGCTACCGAGGTAATCATGACAAAACGCAACTCATCCCGTAATGATGCCAACACCTCGGCCTCGGCCTTCGTCACCCGCAATTCAACATCCGCCTGCAGCGACGAGCCAACACGTCCGGCGGCCCGCTCCTCTTCAATACTCTTGAGCACCTCCGCCCGCAACGCACGCAACATCGTCCAACGCGCGGTCAACGTTTCTGCATCGTCAACGGCAGGCGCGGTGTAAAAGCCATGCAGAAAAACGGAGTCGTCTTGATTGGCATGCAACGTCGCCCAAATTTCCTCCGCAGTAAACGACAAAATCGGCGCGATCAATCGGGTCAGGGTTTGCAAAATGTGAAACAACGCAGTTTGGGCCGACCGGCGCGCATGACCATTGGTTGCAGTGGTGTACAAACGGTCCTTGATGACATCCAGATAAAAGCCACCCAGGTCCGCCGAGCAAAAGGTTTGGATTTCCTGCAACGCCGGCTGAAAAGCGTAAATGTTGTATTGATTACGCACCGACTGCTGCAGTTTGGCCGCCATCGTCATGGCGTAACGGTCCAACTCAACCATGTCCTTGACGGCAACCGCATCTTTGGCAAAATCAAAGTCCACCGTATTCGCCAATAGAAACCGCAAGGTATTGCGAATTCGCCGGTAACTTTCGACGACTCGCTTGAGAATTTCATCCGAAATTGTTAGCTCACCCGAATAATCTGTCATGCCAACCCACAAGCGCAAAATTTCCGCGCCCAATTCGTCGGAAATTTTTCGCGGGGCAACCGCATTAAATCCAGACTTGGACATTTTCTTGCCCTGTGCATCGACCGTGAAGCCGTGGGTCAGCAAGTTTTTATATGGGGCACGACCGTTGACGGCGCAACTAACCAGCAGTGAAGAATGAAACCAGCCGCGATGCTGATCCGAGCCTTCAAGATACAAATCCGCCTGCGCGGGCTTGCCGTCTTCCGCCGGTTTTTTCAGTGATGGCGTGGTCGCCATCACGCTGTTAAATGTTGATCCGGAATCAAACCAGACGTCGAGCGTGTCGCCACTCTTTTCGTAATCAGCGGCATCCGCGCCCAATATTTCCTCAGCGGATATTTTTTGCCAGACTTCGATGCCCTCCTGTTCCACCCGCGCGGCGACTTGCCCAAGCAACTCAAGCGTGCGTGGATGCAACTCACCGGTTTCACGATGCAAAAAGAACGTGATGGGTGTGCCCCATTTGCGTTGGCGGGAAATACACCAATCCGGTCGATTGGCAATCATGCCGTGCAGGCGTGCCTTGCCCCAATCCGGATAAAAATGCGTCGCCTCAATCGCCGCCAGCGCCAATTGACGCAGCGTTTGGGTGTCACCCTTGCCGATTCGATCCATGCCCACAAACCATTGCGAGGTGGCGCGAAATACCGTGGGTGATTTGTGACGCCAGCAATGTGGATACGAATGCTCAAATGGGGTGGTATGAAACAGCGCGCCCGCATCTTCAATAGTTTTTACAATCTCCGGCTGTGCCTTCCAGATGTTGATGCCACCAAACAGCGGTAGGGTCGACGCATATTGGCCATTGCCCATCACTGGATTAAGAATTTCTTCATTGGTCATGCCGTATTCTTTGCAGGTGGCAAAGTCATCCACACCATACGCGGGTGACGAATGCACAATGCCGGTACCTGTGTCGAGCGTAACGTACTCCGCCAGATATACGGGTGATGGACGATCATAAAATGGATGGGTAAAGACAATTTTTTCGAGCGCCTGCCCTTGGATGGACGCCAACGATTTGCCTTCAAACCCGTAGGTTTTTAAGCACTCTGCCACCCGTTCCGTCGCCAACACCAAGCACCCACGCGGCGTTTCAACAAGTGAATACAAGAATTCCGGGTGAATGTTCAACGCCTGATTGGCCGGAATGGTCCACGGCGTGGTGGTCCAGATGACCGCGAAGACCGGCCCTTCCGGCAACGTCGCCAAACCAAACGCCGCGGCCAATTTTTGCCGTTCACTTTCCTGCAATCGAAAGCCGACATCAATAGCAATCGAGGTTTTGTCTTCGTATTCCACTTCCGCTTCCGCCAGTGCGGATTGGCAATCAAAACACCAGTTCACCGGCTTCAAACCACGGTAAACATAACCGCGCTCAAACAAGGTGCCGAGCGTGCGAATTTCTGCCGCCTCGGTCGCGAAGTTCATGGTTTTGTAAGGGTGATGCCAATCTCCCAGAATACCGAGTCGCTCAAAATCAGCTTTTTGTAATTCGATTTGTGATTCCGCATGGGCGCGGGCAAAACCCATTAATTTTTCGACGGGCAGATTTTTGCCGTGTTGTTTCTCGACATAAATTTCAATCGGCATGCCGTGACAATCCCAGCCCGGCACATACACGGCATCAAAGCCGGCCATTTGTTTGGACTTGACGACCGCGTCCTTGAGAATTTTATTGAGCGCGTGGCCAATATGAATGGCGGCGTTGGCGTAGGGCGGGCCATCATGCAGAATAAATTTTGGCCGGCCTTTGCTGGCCGCGCGAATTTTTTCGTAACGCTTATTGTCCTGCCATTGTTTCACCCAACCCGCCTCGCGTTTGGCGAGGTCACCACGCATCGGAAACGGCGTGTCGGTGAGATTCAGGGTGGTTTTGTAGTCTTGCTTTTTTACGCTACTGGGTGCGTCCATTGGTTCCTCGACAAAATATCTTTGGCCCGGGCGGTATCGTCATGCATTTGCATAACGAGCCCATCAAGGCTCGAAAATTGTTGTTCGTCGCGGATTTTTTCGATGAATGTGACGTGTAAGCGTTGGCCGTACAGGTCACGTGAAAAATCGAAGAGGAAGACTTCAAGATGCTGGCGGTTTTCGGATGAAACCACCGGATTGGTACCGAGATTGGCGACGCCATTAAAAATGACTTCGCCCTCACTTACCTGTCCCGCCACTCCCTCGAGTCCGCGAGTTACAAGCTTGCATTGTACTGCAAACACGCCACCTAGCGCTGGATTTCGGCCGGTCAGACTGATATTGGCGGTCGGAAAATTGAGCGTGCGTCCCAATTTTTTACCGTGGCTGACCCGGCCGACGACCGAATAGGGCCGACCCAGCATCGATTCGGCCAAGTCCAGTCGTCCCGCCGCCAATGCCGCCCGGATCGCCGACGATGAAATTCGACTGCCGTCCGCACAGGCAATATCGGCCATGGTTTCGACGCGGATGCCGTGTTCGGCACCATAGGAGCGCATCAATTCAATATCACCCGCACGTTTGGCACCAAAACGAAAGTCCGCACCGGCCATCAGCCAGCGAACGTTGGCGTCACGTAACGCCTCTAAAAATGCGATGGGAGATTGCGCGGCAAAAAGTCGATCAAAACGCGGCATCAACACTTCAGCCAAACCCGCACGTTGAAATGCCGCCAGCTTTTCAGTGACACTCATTAACCGTGACATCGGTTTTGTGGAAGCATCGCCATGCCTTTGAACGCGGGCAAAATATTCCCGTGGCAATGGCCAAAATGTCAACGCAGCGGGCGTCATGCCCAAATGCGCCGCGGCTTTCTTCGTTTGATCAAGAATAGCCTGATGGCCCAAATGGACACCATCAAAATTACCAATGGCCAATGCCAGCGGTTTGGACGACGCCTGAATAGAACGATGCAAGCGCAATGTGTTGCCCACAGCGCTTCTGACTTTGCTGCTCTGGTCGTTTCCCAAAGCACTGTTCACGACGCCGCCCATTTCGAAAACGCACGCAAGCGGAGTCCCATCACCCACAGACTGGCAAAATAAATCGCCGCGCCTGCGCTCACCAAACCAGCCAATTTGATCGCCCGCAGCCACGGACTCATGGTCAGCCACGATACCTCACTGCCCATTAACCACCACAATGTGCCACCCATCATATAGAGCGCGACCAACACCTTCATAAAAAACACCAGCCACTCGGGTTGGGGTTGGTAAAAGCCGAGTTTGCGAATGAAATAAAACAGCAGTCCGGCATTGACACAGGCACCCAAGCCGATGGCCAGCGCCAATCCGGCATGTTGCAAGAATGGCACAAACAGCAGGTTAAAAAATTGCGTGACACAAAGCGTAAAGATGGCAATTTTCACGGGTGTCTTGATATTCTGGCGGGCGTAAAATCCCGGCGCCAAAATCTTGATCAAAACAATACCCGCCAAACCAACCGAGTAGGCAATCAGCGCCGCGCGGGTCATCATCACATCGTTGGCGACAAATTTGCCGTGCTGAAAAATGGTGGCGATTAAGGGTGTGGCCAATAGACCAATACCCACCGCTGCCGGCAAAGCCAGAATGAGCGTGAGCCGCAAACCCCAATCCAACAGGCGCGAATATTCGGTCGGGTCGTCATTGCTATGATGTTTTACCAGCGACGGCAATAACACCGTGCCGATAGCAATTCCCAACAGCGCCGACGGAAACTCCATGAGGCGGTCGGCATAAGAAATCCACGACACCGCGCCGTCGCCCAGATGCGATGCAATCTGCGTATTCAGCAATATGGAAATTTGTGCGACCGACACACCCAAAACGGCGGGTAGCATCAACTTCAAGATACGTCCGACGCCTTCATCGGCGCGTGCCGCTTTGATCATCGACCATCGCCATGACAAACGCGGCAACATGCCGATGCGTTTGAGGGCGGGAACCTGGAAGGCAACCTGCACCATGCCACCCGCCAAGGCGCCCCACGCCAGCGCCACAATCGGCGTGTCAAGGTGCGGGGCCAAAAACAAGGCGGCGGCGATCGCGCACAAATTGAGCAACACCGGCGTGAACGCCGGTGTTTTGAAATTGGAGAAGGTGTTGAGAATGCCCGCAGACAAGGCCACCAGGGAAATGAAAAAAATGTATGGGAAAACGATGCGTGTCATTTGCACCGTCAAATTAAATTTGTCCGGGTCGGCGCGAAATCCGGATGCGGTGGCGTACACAAAAAACGGCGCGGCAACAACACCAATGATTGACACCACAAACAAAATCAATGCCAACATGCTGGCGACGTGATCCGCCAACAACTTGGTCTCTTCTGCGCCGCGCTTATTTCTATATTCCGCAAATATCGGTACAAATGCCTGACTGAATGCGCCCTCGGCAAAAAGTCGGCGCAAAAAATTGGGGATGCGCCACGCGACCTGAAATGCATCCATGGCCGCGCCCGCGCCGAACAGATTGGCACCAATCACCAGATTAATCAGCCCGGTGATCCGCGACAGCAGCGTCATGGCTGAAATCGAAATTGCCGCCTTGAGCAAATTCATATGATGGCCATTAGGCGTGACCGCAAATCAATGAACAGCGTTTTCAGAGTGCGCCTTTGGTCGAGGGCAGAATTCCGGCCGCCCGTTTGTCCGCTTCACATGCCATGCGTAGCGCGCGACCAAATGCCTTGAATATTGTTTCGGCTTGGTGGTGCGCGTTGGATCCGCGAATATTGTCGATATGCAATGTACAAAGGGCATGGTTCACAAAGCCCTGAAAAAACTCGGTAAACAAGTCGACGTCAAATTCAGCGATACGCGAGCGCGTGAAATCAATCTTCATCACCAGACCCGGCCGCCCGGAAAGATCAATCACCACCCGCGACAACGCCTCGTCCAGCGGCACGTAAGCGTGGCCATAGCGATAAATGCCAACCTTGTCACCGAGCGCCTGGGCAAACGCCTGGCCAAGCGTGATGCCGACATCTTCAACCGTATGGTGCGCGTCGATATGCAGATCGCCGGTCGCCTTAATATCGATATCAATCAAACCGTGGCGGGCGATTTGGTCGAGCATATGATCCAAAAACGGCACGCCGGTATTGAGATTGGCTTTACCCAGCCCGTCAAGGTTAACGGTTGCGGTGATTTGGGTTTCTTTGGTGTTGCGGGTGACGGTGGCGATGCGATTCATGTCGGGCCTAGGTGGATGGATGGTCGATGACCTCAGATAGCGTGCTATGTAGTGCGCCATGTAGTGCACTTTTGAGCGCCGCAATCAATATTTCATTTTCGGACGGTGCACCAATGGTAATGCGAAGCGTATCGTGAAGCAACGGGTGACCGGCGCCGGCATTTTTGACCAGCACGCGCTGTGCACAAAGATGTTCAAAAATTGACCGGCCGGTGCCGACCGGCATCCGTACCAGAATAAAATTGGCTTCGGACGGGTACAGCTTGGCGGATGGGTGGTCGAGCAGAATGTTTGCGAGCGCCGCCATTAACCAGTTGCGTTGCTCGATCAGCAACTCGGTTTGGTTGGTGAAGTGCGCCATATTGTCGAGCGCAAAGGTCGCCGCCACTTGTGTCAAAACATTGATGTTGTATGGCAGGCGCACTTTATCAAACGCATCCAACCAATTTTTGGTTCCGATCAAAAGTCCCAGCCGCAAACCGGCCAACCCCAATTTTGAAACCGTCCGCATCAGCACAACATTCTGATATTGCCGCATCTCATCGAGAAACGAACGGCTCGAAAACGCAAAATAAGCTTCGTCGATGACCACCAGTCCGTCCGTTGAGCGGATGATGGCGCGGATCGCGTCACGATCAAACAAATTACCGGTCGGATTGTTTGGGTAGGCTAAAAAAATAACGGTCGGCTGGTGCTTTCGAATCGCCGCCAGCGTGGCATCCGTGTCAATTTCAAAGTCAGCCGTCAGCGGCACACCGACATATTGCATGCCGCAAAAGGTGGCGATCATTTTGAACATGACAAACGACGGCTCCACCGACAGGATGGTGGCGCCCGGTTTGGCGACCGCCAAAGCAATCATCTGGATGATTTCATCCGAGCCATTACCCAATAGAACATCCATATCAGCGGGGATGGCCATTGCCTTGCGCAAAGCAATTTTTAGGTCATGTGCCTGCGGATCGGGGTAACGATTGATCGACGCGTCTGTCAGGCGCGCGGCCAATTGGTCGCGCAACTCGGACGGAAAATCAAATGGATTTTCCATGGCGTCGAGTTTGATAAAACCGGCTGCATCCTGCACATGGTAGGCGGACAACGCGGCGATTTCCGGGCGAATGACGTTGGTCATCACGTCACTTCAAAAATCGAAATTCAGCCGACTGGGCGTGGGCTTCAAGTCCTTCGGCACGCGCAAGGGTGGCGGACACTTTGCCCAGGGTTGCCGCACCGGCTGCGGAAATTTTGATAATGGATGATCGTTTCTGAAAATCGGCCACACCGAGCGCGGACGAAAATCGCGCGGTGCGCGAAGTCGGCAACACGTGATTCGGCCCGGCACAATAATCGCCGAGCGCTTCGGAGGAAAACGCGCCCATAAAAATGGCCCCGGCGTGTTTTATTTTTGGCAGCAAGGCATCCGGGTCGGCGACTGACAACTCCAGATGTTCCGGCGCAATACGATTCGACAAGGCGCAGGCTTCGTCCAGATCGCGCACCAGAATCAATGCGCCACGGTTACCGAGCGACTGACGAATGGTGTCCGCGCGTGGCATGGTGGCGAGCAAATCGGTCATGGCTGCGGCGACCTGCTCGATGTAGTCCGCATCCGGGCAAAGCAAAATAGCCTGCGCGATTTCGTCGTGTTCGGCCTGTGAAAACAAATCCATCGCCACCCATCTTGGGTCGGTGCTGCCATCGGCGATTACCAAAATTTCTGATGGACCGGCGACCATGTCAATGCCGACCACACCAAACACAAAGCGTTTGGCGGCGGCAACATAGGCATTACCGGGGCCGACAATTTTATCGACGGCCGGAATCGTTTTGGTGCCAAACGCCAGCGCAGCGACTGCTTGTGCGCCGCCAATCTTGAACACCCGATCGACACCTGCCAATGCCGCCGCGGCAAGCACGGTTTGATTGACCACACCGTCCGGTGTCGGTGTCACCATGATGAGCTCCCCCACCCCGGCAACTTTGGCCGCGACGGCATTCATCAAAACTGAGGATGGATAGGCGGCCTTGCCACCGGGCACATACAGTCCGGCACGATCAATGGCGGTAATTTGTTGGCCGAGTACTGTTCCATCCGGCTCGGTGATTTGCCACGACGACTGCAATTGCCGCTGGTGATAACTACCAATGCGTGCTGCGGCGATTTCCAAGGCAACACGTACATTACTATCCAAACCAGCCAATGCCCGTTGCATTTCCGCTGGATCGACCTCCAGATCTGCGGCACTTGCCGCTGTCCAGCGATCGTACTTGCTGGTGGTCTCGAGTAACGCAGCGTCGCCGCGATTTTTAACGTCTTGCAAAATATCGCGGACACGCTGCTCGACCGCCGGATCCTGCGCCGACTCAAACGCCAGCAGGGCCGTGAGGTCTTGCTCGAAAGTGGCGCTTTGTGAATTGAGTTTGCGGATGTTCATGCAATTGTTGAAACCAGAGATGGATACGGATGAACGCGAACTAAAGCAGGAACACCAATAAAGACGGGCATTTTCAGGCAAATTTGCTTCAAGATGCGCGACAACAAATGACTTTTATAAAATTCTCTCGTCAATTTGTGTTTATCGGTGTTCATCTGTGGCTCTGTCAGCTTTTTGATGTTGCCGCTTGGGCAAAAGCGTCGATCAAAGGCTGGATGACATGGTATTTTAGTTTTAATGCCGCGCGATTCACAATCAAGCGCGACGAAATGGGCATGATTTCTTCGACCGCAACCAAATTGTTTGCTTTCATAGTGCCGCCGGTCGATACCAAATCAACAATGGCATCGGCCAACCCGGTCAAAGGCGCCAACTCCATAGAGCCGTATAACTTGATCAAGTTCACATGCATTCCCTTGCGGGAGAAATGTTCGCGCGCGGTTTCAACATATTTGGTCGCGACGTTCAAACGTGCGCCAGCCTTGACCGCCGCCGCATAATCAAACCCGGCAACACCACCCACGCTGCCACGCACCGCCACCATCATCTTGCATTTACCGATATTCAAATCGAGCGGCTGATACAACCCCTGGGTATTGGATTCAAGCAACACATCTTTGCCGGCAACGCCCATATCGGCCGCTCCGTATTGAACATAGGTCGGCACGTCGGAAGCACGCACAATCACCACCCGTACATCATCACGATTGGTGCCGATAATCAGTTTGCGTGATTTTTCCGGATCCTCGCTCGGCACCACACCGGCCGCCGCCAACAGTGGCAGCGTCTCCTCAAAAATTCGTCCTTTTGATAGCGCGATGGTAATCATTAATTAATCCGTGCGGCTGATGTCCGCACCAATTGCGGTCAGTTTGGCCTCGATGTGATCATAACCGCGATCAAGATGGTAAATGCGATCAATCGTCGTTTCCCCGTGTGCCACCAGACCGGCAATCACCAAACACGCCGATGCCCGCAGGTCGGTGGCCATGACCCCGGCACCGGTAAGTTTGTCGGTGCCGTGCACAATCGCGGTATTGCCCTCAATATCAATTTTTGCCCCAAGGCGGACCAACTCCTGCACATGCATAAAGCGGTTTTCAAAAATGGTCTCGGTGACAATGGCAGTGCCGTCGGCAATACAGTTGAGGGCAATGAATTGCGCCTGCATATCGGTCGGAAACGCCGGATACGGTGCTGTTTTTAAACTGATGGCGCTTAGCCGTTTGTTGCCAATAACACGCAACGTGGTGTCGGTGGCCGTGATGGTTGCACCGGCGTCGCGCAATTTGTCGATCACTGCGTCGAGCGTTTTGGGTGCGGTATGGGTGAGGGTGACGTCGCCACCGGTTGCGGCAACCGCAACCAAAAATGTGCCGGTTTCAATTCGGTCCGGCATCACCGCGTAGTGTGCACCGTCGAGACTTTCTACACCGGTAATGGTGATGGTGTCGGATCCATGTCCGCTGATTTTTGCGCCCATGGCAATCAGACAATGCGCCAAATCCACCACCTCAGGTTCGCGCGCGGCATTTTCCAGAACAGTGACGCCCTCTGCCAAACACGCCGCCATCATCAAATTCTCAGTGCCCGTTACTGTCACGGTTTCCATGAGAATGCGTGCGCCCTGCAATTTTTTAACGGACGCCAAAATGTAGCCGGCATCAATGTGAATCTCGGCACCCATGGCCTCCAGGCCTTTGATATGCAAATCAACTGGCCGCGCCCCGATCGCACATCCCCCGGGCAGCGATACCTTGGCTTCGCCAAATCGCGCCAGCAACGGGCCCAGCACCAAAATCGATGCGCGCATGGTTTTGACCAAATCATAGGGCGCCACTTTTTCTGCAATATGAGTCGCCGTCAGGGTCAATTGTTCACCGTTGCGCTCAGCAACAACGCCCATTTGCGCCAGCAATTTCACCATGGTGCCGATGTCGTTTAAGCGCGGCACGTTGGACAGCGCCAACGGTTTTGCTGTCAACAAAGATGCGGCAATAATCGGCAGCGCCGCATTTTTTGCACCTGAAATACGCACTGTTCCATTGAGCGTTTTGCCGCCCCGGATTTTAAGTTTTTGCATCAAATTTCCTTGGAAGAACTAGGCAGATTGATTTTGGCGGGCCTGCCACTCGGCAAGAGTCAGCGTTTGCATGGATAACGCATGAATTTCTTCACGCATGCGGTCACCCAACGCGCCGTAGACAATCTGATGTCTGGCGACCCGCGATTTACCTTCAAAAACATTCGACACGATCACGGCTTGAAAGTGTGCGCCGTCACCATCGACCTCAAGATGGGCGCATTCGAGTTTGTCCTGCAGATAACCGTGGATTTGGGCGGGTGTGACCATAAAATTAATAACCGATGCAAGTGGCGATACAAATGAATGAAGGGCGAAAAATCAATTCCGCAGCTTGTAACCTGATTTTAACAGGTGAAGGGTGAACGCCGAGAGGCATAAAAATGAAAAACCGCTGACCGCCAGACTGAGCCATACCGATACGTCGGAAGCGCCAAAAAAACCATACCGAAACCCGTCGATCATGTAAAAGAACGGATTGAGATGGGACAACGTTTGCCAAAACGGCGGCAACGAGTAGATGGAGTAAAACACCCCGGACAAAAACGTCAGCGGCATGATGACAAAATTTTGGAATGCAGCCATTTGGTCAAATTTATCCGCCCAAAGGCCGGCGATCATACCCAGCGCGCCCAACAATGCACTGGCGAGAATGGCGAAAGCAAGCACCCACCAAACGTTGTGCACCGGGACATCCGCCATAAAAATACCTACCACAAAGACCCCCAGCCCCACCGCCAGCGCCCGCACCATCGCCGCCAACACGTATGCGCCGAAAAAATTCCAATGCGACAAAGGCGGCAACAGAATAAACAAGATATTGCCGGTGATCTTTGATTGAATGAGCGAGGACGAGGTATTGGCAAAGGCGTTTTGCAAAATCGACATCATCGCCAATCCCGGGATTAGAAACTGTTTGTAGGTCACGCCCGGAAAGGCGGCGCTGCTGGTCGACATGACGTGCGAAAAAATAAGCAAATACAGCACCGAGGTCATGACCGGCGCAGCAACGGTCTGAAAACCGACTTTGTAAAATCGCAGAATTTCTTTGATGAATAAAGTTTGAAAGCCAATCATTTGCGCATCACCTTCAAAAACACTTCTTCAAGGTCGGGCTCGGCAACTTCCATTTTTGAAATAATGGCGCCGTTGGTTCGTAACGCGGCCAGGTGGCGCTCGACGTCTGCATATTCATGAATGGCAAAATGGTGCCACTGATTTTCGCCGTCACCGACTGATTTAAGCAAATCATCACTTAAGGCGGCAGGCAGCGGATTGGCCAGACGCACCCGCAACACCCGGTCGGAAAAATCGTTCAGTAAATTTTGAGTGTGATCCAACGCGATTATTTTGCCCGCCTTCATCATGGCGATCCGGGTGCACAATTGCTGGGCTTCTTCCAGATAGTGGGTGGTCAACAATATTGTATGGCCCTGGCGATTGAGGCTTCTGATAAATTCCCACAAGGTTTGGCGCAACTCCACATCCACACCGGCGGTGGGTTCGTCGAGCACAATAACAGCCGGGCGATGCACCAACGCCTGCGCGACCAACACACGCCGTTTCATGCCACCGGAAAGTTGCCGCATATTCTTGTCGGCTTTGTCGGTCAGCGCAAGATTGACCAGCAATTCATCAATCCATGCGTCTAGCGCACGGCCGCGACGAATACCGAAGTAGCCGGCCTGAAATCGCAGTGTTTCCCGCACCGAAAAAAACGGATCAAAAACGATTTCCTGCGGAACGATTCCCAGTGCCCGTCGTGCCGCGCGGTAATCTTTGACAACGTCATGCCCCATCACCGCCAGCGACCCGGCGTCGACCCTGACCAGACCCGCAAGCGCTGAAATAAGTGTTGTTTTGCCGGCCCCATTGGGGCCAAGCAGGCCAAAAAATTCGCCCTGTTCAACCGTCAGCGAAACGTCTGCGAGCGCCTGCAAATTTTGATAACGCTTAACAACACCTGCAATTTCAATGGCGCGCATGTTTCACTTTCGCTAAAACAGAAACGCCCTCCAACGAGGGCGCTGAATCCTGCACTACTGCCTGGCTACCCGCAATTTTGTGACGGGCAATGAATGAGGTCCGCCACTTCGTAAAGCTCGGCCAACGCCTGCAAGTTTGGTGGCAAATGAATATAACGAAGTGATTTGCCCAGCGCCGTGGCCTTGCGCCGCCAATGCAACAACAGCGCCACCCCAGAAGAGTCAATTTCAAGCACCTTACTGAAATCAATCGTCAAACAATCAGGCAGCGGATTCTGTGATGCATAAGCGTCTGTTTCTGCCAGCCGCAGTGGCATCGCACTCAAATTGAGCGCCCCATCCAGCACCATCACTTCGCCTAAAACAGTCGACGAAAATGGTGGCGGTGTCTTAACGTGAGTTGAGTTTGGCAAGATTATTTCTTTGCGGCATTTTTTGCGTTGCGCTCAACCAACGATTTGATCAGACCATCAATACCGGCAGTCTTGATTTCAGTCGCAAATGACGAACGATAGTTTGTCACCAACGACACGCCATCAATCAGCACATCAAAAACTTTCCAGTCGTCCCCGCCACCAGCCATTTTTTCCATTGAATAATCAATCGGCACACCCGGGCCACCGCTCTGAAGAATCGTGGTTTTTACAACGACCTCGGTGTCGGTGCTGGACAATTTAAGAGGGCGAACCTCGATCAATTGGTTTTTGAATTGTGACAATGAGGACGAATAGGTGCGAACCAACAGGCGCCTAAATTCATTGATTAACGCCGTTTTTTGCGCCTCTGACGCGTCGCGCCATGCACGGCCGACCGCCAACTGGGTCATCCGCTGAAAATTAAAATAAGGCAGAATTTTTTCATTCGCGAGTTTTTCAACCTTGGCAGGGTCGCCCGCCGCCAAGTCCTTGTCGGCCTTAAGCATTGCCAATACTTCGGCGGTATTTTTACGCACCATTTCGTCGGGCGGGACAGCCAGCGTCATCGTTGTGGTTTGCAACAACAAACCGGCAAGCATTAATTTAAATTTGTTTAACATATCAGTTCCAAAAAAAGATGTTCTTTGAGCAACGCGCCGATAGCGCAAAAGTTAACTGGGGAGGGCGCGTCACCTGTTGGCATAAACCCCGCAGACCGCATCAGCGATTTTGGCGTCACCTTAACGATTATTTTTTCTCCACGGATTTATCCGGCCCATCAGCAGCCTTGCTAAACAGAACTTGTCCAATCAATCGCTCCAGAACCACCGCTGATTGGGTCAGCAAAATCCGGTCGCCCTGAACAAGGAGTTTCTCGTCCCCACCAGCTTCTATCCCGATATAAACTTCGCCTAACAACCCGGAAGTCAAAATCGACGCACTGGAGTCTTTCGGAAAATCCACACGACTATCAAGTGACAAGGTCGCCACCGCCTGAAATTTCTGCGCGTCAAAACGAATATCCGTCACCCGACCGACCAGCACCCCGGAGCTTTTGACCGGCGCCTTTAATTTCAGTCCACCGATGTTTTCAAAGCGTGCCTCGACGGTGTAGGTTTTGGAGTTGCGCTCGTCACCCAGGTTGCCGACTTTGAACGCCAAAAAAAGCAGCGCGACAAAGCCCATCAGCATAAAAATACCAACCCATAAATCTATTGTTTTGCGATCCATTTTGTTTTCCTAACCCAATTCTTTTTAGTTACGCACCGCGAAGCATAAATGCAGTCAAGACCAAATCGATGGCCAAAATTGTCAATGCGGAAGTGACCACCGTCCGGGTGGTGGCACGCGACACGCCCTCTGCTGTTGAGACGGCATTAAACCCCTCGTACGTCGCGATAATCGAAACGGCAAAACCAAAAGCAATGGACTTAACGATTCCGTTCCAAATATCGTATCGAAAATCAACCGCCGCTTGCATGTTCGACCAAAAGACCCCGGGGTCGGTGCCCACGTACGCCACGGCAACAATATAGCCGCCAAAAATTCCGGTCGCAGAAAATAGTCCCGCCAGCAACGGCAATGACACAACCCCCGCCCAGAAGCGCGGCGCAACCACCCGCGCAATCGGATCAACCGCCATCATGTCCATGGCCTTTAATTGCTCGGTCGCCTTCATTAAACCAATTTCTGCCGTGATCGCTGATCCGGCGCGGCTGGCAAACAATAACCCTGCGACCACCGGTCCCAATTCGCGCACCAGTGACAGCGCCACTAAAACACCCATGGTCTCTTCCGCGCCATATTTTTGCAAGGTCTCGTAACCTTGCAAGCCAAGCACCATGCCGACAAATAACCCGGACACCATGATGATGACCAGCGACATCACCCCGGAGAAATAAATTTCCCGGATGGTCAGGCTCAATCGGCGAAAACTCATACTCGAGTGCGCCAGTATCAGGAAGAAGAACCGACTCATCGCGCCCAGACGCCATACCGTTTCGATCCCGCGCGCACCCAAATTTTGTATGGCGCGAATCATGTTGCGGCCTGCTTTTCAGTTTTCACCGGGCGAACGATTTCCAATTCATCAGCATAATTTTTTGCCGGGTAATGAAACGGCACAGGGCCATCTAAGTCGGCATGCACAAATTGTTTAATAAATGGCTCTCTGGAAGCGCGGATTTCATCCGGCGTGCCGTGTCCAACAATTCGCCCGTCAGAAATGAAGTACAGATAATCAACAATTAACAACGATTCCATGATGTCGTGCGTGACCACAATGGAGGTCGCACCAAGCGCGTCGTTAAGCCGCCGAATCGTTTTGCCAACGACCGCCAGGGAAATCGGGTCCAGCCCGGCAAACGGCTCGTCATACATGATGAGCTCGGGATCGAGCGCCACCGCCCGCGCCAGCGCCACGCGGCGCGCCATACCGCCGGACAACTCGGACGGAAATAGATTCGCTGTGCCCCGCAATCCAACCGCATTCAATTTCATCAATACCAAATCGCGGATCATTTCTTCCGGCAAATCGGAATGCTCACGCAACTGGAAAGCGATATTGTCAAATACACTCATATCGGTAAAAAGTGCGCCAAATTGGAACAACATTCCCATTTTTCGGCGCATGGCATAAAGCGCGTCGCGCTCCAACTTCGCCAAATCCTGCCCATTCACGCTCACGGTTCCCGAGGCTGGCTGAAGCTGGCCACCAATAAGCTGAAGCAGTGTGGTCTTGCCACA
>JAYTBF010000206.1:0-3972 GCA_043737175.1 Burkholderiales bacterium | reverse complement strand
ATAAAGGTCGCAAACTGCACATAAAACGGTTTATCGAGCCCAAGTGATTGCCGTACTTCTTCGCGATCCGCCTGCGTGGCTTCGGGGGGCAACATCAGTGACACCGGATCACCAACATAATTAAACAGTGAAAAGGCGATGGCGCCAACGGCCAGCATCACCAGAATGCTTTGGAGAATTCGTCGGACAATAAAGGCGAGCATGGTTTTTCTTTCGGGCTACTTGCTGTTAAATCGGAAAAAATACGGAACGCCATTGGGCGGCAACACGGCGCTGACTTCATTGCCAGCGCGGGCGCTCATCGCCCACGGGATGATCGGTTTGTGCAGGGTCACAATCGGTAATTCACGATTGACGTGTAGCAGGGCCTCGCGGATGATCGCATCGCGTTTTTTGAGGTCATTTTCAACTTTAAAGCGGTCAACCAAGTCGTCAAATACTTTATTGGAATATTGCCCAAAATTGTTGTCGCCGCTGGAGGTGTCGGGATCACCCGCGGCGTTTAACTTTGACGGCGTGCGTAATAAACTTTGCAGTGTGTAAAGCGCATCCCCGGTGGGGGTCGACCAGCTCAACAAATAAAAACTGGTATCAAATTTTTGTAACTTCGGAAACAGCAGTGCGGTTTGCATAATATTCGGTGAGACACGGATCCCCACCCGCGCCAGCATTGGGCCAACCGCCTGACAAATATCCGCGGCAGGTTGGTTGGCACCACAGTCGAGCGTCACCGCAAACCCATCCGGGTATCCGGCCTCGGCCAATAATTTTTTGGCGCGCGCCGGGTCGTACGGCAGACGTGTATCGGCGTCTTTCGAATAACCCTGATCCTGATCGGTGATGATGGTGCCGGTCAGAACGGCGAGGTTGCGCATCACCTTGGTTTTAATGGCATTGGCGTCAATGGCGTGCGCGACGGCCTGACGCACCCGAATATCCTTCCACGGATTTTTTCCTTTGATATTCGAATACAACAATTCGTCCCGCCGCATATCAAATACCAGATATTGCACACGTGATTCCAGACCTTCAACAACCTTGACCTGACCGCTCGCTTTTAAACGGGGGATGTCCTGAGGCGGTGGATCGTTGACGAATTGCACCTCGTTGGAAATGAGTGCCGCCAAACGGGTTGGATTGGATTTGATCGGCAACAACACGACTTCGGTCAGGTTGCCTTTTTCCGGACTATTTTTGTTCCACCAATCTGGAAAGGCGGCGAGTACCGTGCGCACGTCGGTTTGACGTTCTTTCACCGTAAACGGTCCGGTGCCATTGGCGTGCCGGGAAACGTAGGTGTCTTCTTTGTCTTTGTAGTTTTGTGGTGATTCGGCGCGGTGTTTGATCGCCCACGCCTGATTCATGATGCGCAATTGAATCAAGTGATTGGGCAACACCGGGTTGGGCTCACGCATCACCAACTCGACGGTGAGGTCATCAATTTTTTTGGTGTGGGACACCCCCTGCACGGCGATTTTATGTTGCGAAAGTGGGTGCATGGCGCGTTGCACTGAAAACACCACGTCGTCGGCGGTCAAGGTCGCCCCGTTGTGAAATTTCACGTTGGGTCGGAGTTTGAAACGCCAGTTGTGATTGCCGGTGCGTGGGTCGGGCGGTGTCCACGAGGTCGCCAGCCAAGGCACCAACTGGTAATTTTTGTCGCGCCCGACCAAGCCCTCATACACGTTGGATAACAAACGGTTGGTCACCGCCAGATTGGCCGCGTGCGGGTCCAGCGTTTGTGGCTCATCTTGCGTGCCGTAACGCAAAGATTTGGCATCTGCAAAACCTGTCATCCCGCTTAGCAATAGCGTGATCACACAGGCGGCGAAACCAAAAGAGCGCTTTATTGGGGAATTGACCATTAAAAAATATTGATGGAATTGGCGCAGATCGGAGCAAAAAAATCGCCCGCTGTGTAATGAGCGGGCGGTGAATTATAGAGCCTAAAGCAAAACCATGTCCGGACCGGTTCCGGCCAGACTGTGTGAATTATTGAATCATCGCCCATTTGGCATTGACCCGGTTATCCGGGCGGTGCACCACGCTGACATTTTTGCGCATCGCCCACGGGATAATCTGGTGATGCAACGGAATTTGACCCACGTCGGCTTGATGCAACAGCAGGGCTTCACGTGTCAGCGCCACCCGCTTGGCGAGATCAGCTTCCGTTTTGAGCGAGGCGATCAGCGCATCCACTTTGGGGTTGGAGTATCCGGAGTAGTTTTGTTCGCCATCACCACCGCTGACTTTGGTGTGAATCACGCTTTGCAAGGTGTAAAGCGAATCAAAGGTCGGCACGCCCCAGCCGTACAGGTAAAAGCTGGTGTCCATGTTTTGGATTTTCGGGAAATAGGTGGCGCGTGGCATGGCGTTGAGCTTGACCTTGATGTCGATTTTGGCGAGCATGCCGGCAACGGCGGTACAGATTTTTTCGTCGTTAATGTAACGATTGTTTGGGCAATCAAGCGTGATTTCAAAACCGTTCGGATAGCCCGCCTCGACCATGAGTTTTTTTGCCTTGGCCAAATCTACCGGCGGACGTTTTTCAAGATCCTTCGAGTAACCACGCACCTGCGGGGCAATCATCGACATGGTTGGCAACGACAAACCGCGCATCACGGTTTTGCTGATCGCGTTAACGTCAACAGTCATTAACATCGCCTGGCGCACCCGCACATCCTTGAACGGGTTTTTGCCCTTGACGCTGGAATACAGCAACTCGTTGCGACCCTGATCCATGTTCAAAAATACCGTGCGATTTTCATTGCCATCGAGGATCTTCAATTTTGAATTTGAACGCAAACCAGCCAGGTCCTGCACCGGTGGATCCATTACCAAATCAATTTCACCGGTAATCAATGCTGAAATTCGGGTGGCGTCTTGTTTGATCGGCGTGTAAATCACTTCAGTTACGTTCGAATCGCGTTTCCCCCACCAGTTTGAATTGGCAACCAACACGGTTTTGACGTCGGCCTCGCGAGCGCGCAAAACAAAGGCGCCGGTGCCGTTGGCGTTTCGCGCCGCATAGGTTTCTTCCTTGTTTTTGAAGTCCTGCGGCTTGGTGACATTAAATTTCACCGACCAGGCGCGATTCATCATGCGCACTTCGGTTAGCTGATCGAGCAGGGTGGGGGTTGGGCCGGTGGTGATGATATCGACCGTCAGGTTATCGACTTTTTTGGCTTCTTTGATGCCTTGCATATAAGCACCGAAGTTGGAGGTCTTTTCCATGGCGCGGGTGATTGAAAATACCACGTCATCGGCCGAAAATGCGGCACCGTCATGGAAGGTCACCTTGTCGCGCAACTTAAAACGCATGGTGGTTGGGTTCAGCATGGCCCAGGAAACGGCCAGCGCCGGTTCCAGCGCCATGGTTTTTCCACGCGTGACAAGAGGCTCGTAAACATGGTCACAAATGGAATTGTTCAACCCTTCGTTTTGAGAATGTGGATCCATGGTTAACACATCACCCTGACTGGCCCATCGAAACGTCTTGGCATCGGCCGCAGCCGGGCAAACGAGCAGGGTGCCCGTAACCATTGCGGTGGCAAAAAAGGTCATGCAGGATGTTTTGCTTTTGAATGTCATTGTGGCTCCAATAAATTTGGTTGTTATTTTGGATGCGGCGGGACGGGTTTGTTGGCCGATGGTGATTTTCAGCGCGGGTGTGGCGGCAAAGCGAAAAGTGTGCCCGTATCAGACTGCCAAGTCAATAAAAACCGACATTTCCAGGCTGCTTTAAGGTCAAAAAATCCGCTCGTATTCCGGGCGGTGTGGACGCTAAAATAGTGCATCTAATTGACTCTACCGTCAGGAAGCGTGATGACAACCATTGTGGTGGTGAAAAAGAACGGCCAAGCAGTGATGGCGGGTGACACCCTCACCACATTTGGCTCGACCCGGCTTGGCAGTGCACATGATGCCGCGCCGGAAAAAATTCTCAGGCATAACGGCACCTGTTTTGGTATT
>JAYTBF010000205.1:0-3993 GCA_043737175.1 Burkholderiales bacterium | reverse complement strand
CCCGCCCAGATCAACAGACCGGCAAAAACGAGGGCAACCACCCCCAGCAGCAGCCAGGTGCGCGCCCGGATTTTGCCCAGCCATGATCCGATCTGTGCCAACACGCCCAGCCTATTTAATCCGTTCATCATCTTTATTCCAATCAGCCTGTTTATCAAAAATAATTTGTCGCGTGCGTTGCAGAATGCGGCCCAGAGTACGTCCGATCCGTTCGGCAGCCCGATCCACCGCAACCTTGATATCCGCTTCCGTGTCGTTGATGACAATTTCGGGCAGGTCGCGCAAGTGAAGCTGGACCTGGCAATGCTTGTCCACGCCCTTCCTCGGCCCGTTGATGTCCGACAGCCGAACGGTGACACGCAGCACATGATCCTGAAATCGGTTCATGGCGAATTGCAGCCGCCGTTCCACATGTGCGCGCAATTCTTCGGTTAACAGAAAGCCTTGCGTATAAATTTTGATTTGCATCCCATTTCCCCAAGGATATGACGCCGGAAACCATTCTAGGCTTGCTTTTGCATCAAGAAAAGTCGATTATTCTTTGTGCTTTCATCGTTGCAGACTGATAACAAAAGTCAATCAGGACCAACCAGCATGCTCAACTACAAACAGCTTCATTATTTCTGGAACGTCGCCAAGGCCGGCAGCATCACTCGTGCGGCCGAGCGCCTGCACCTCACGCCGCAGACCATCAGCGGCCAACTGGGCGAGTTGGAGCGGGCGGTGGGAGTCGATTTGTTCCGGCGCACCGGCAGGCGGCTGGAACTGACAGCAGCGGGCAAAATGGCGTTTTCCCACGCCGACGAAATTTTTCAGATCGGCGGCGAACTCGAAGCGTTGCTGCGTAACCCCTCCAAAGGCAAGGCTCTGCCGTTTCGTGTTGGCATCGCCAATGTTGTTCCCAAATCTTTTGCCTGTCGACTGCTGGCACCAATCCTGACCTTCGACGAGCCGACGCGGCTGATCTGCCACGAGGACAATCTGGAACAGTTATTTGCGGAGTTGGCCGTTCACAAACTTGACCTGGTGATCGCCGACCGGCCGCTGCCAACAGAGTTAGGCGTGAAGGGATACAGTCACTTGCTGGGTAGCTGTGCCGTCGCCTTCCACGCGGTTCCAGAATTGGCGCAACGTTATCGAGCGAACTTCCCGCTGTCACTGAACGGTGCACCCTTGCTGATCCCGGGGGGCGGCTCGGCGGTGCGCAGGCCGCTGGAGCGCTGGTTCACCTACCATCGGCTGCACCCGCGCATTGTCGGTGAGTTTGACGATACAGCGCTCATGAAGGCTTTTGGGCAAATTGGCGGCGGCATTTTCCCGATACCCGAGGTGATCACCGGAGAAGTGGAGCGTCAATTCGGCGTCGAAATGGTTGGCCTCGCCGAGGAAATCCAGGTCAAGTACTACGCCATCTCAGTGGAGCGCCGATTGACGCACCCGGCGGTGGTGGCGATCAGCCAGGCGGCGAAGCAGTTCGTGTTTGGCGCTGCCAAGCCGACAGCAGAGCGGTCAGCGGGGTTGCCAACCTGAATCTGCAATCAACGCGGGTACCATGTGCAATTTGCCACAGCCGCAATTTGTAATCAGTCACACAGAATCGCGATTTCCCGTTAGGCGGGCCCGCTTGTTGCCGAGACTAAAAATTTTGAGGCGTAGTGGATGGCGGCATCTGCCGCGTGCGCAAATCCGGCGGGGTCAATTCGATCCAATTCGATCCGTTCGGCACGGCCAATATTCACATAGTGTCGAAACATCGACTTATCGTAGGCCGGGTCATAGTGCGCCAGCAGCAAATCGTGTACCAAATCATCCCATCGCCCTTGTTGAACCATGGCATGCCAGGATGCGATTTTTTCCTTGGGATGCAAATCCTGCAAACAATCCAATTTGGCACTCAATAACGCCGGATTGGCAATCAAATGCGCATATTCTTCCCGCAGCAGGGGAATACGCAGCGGGTCGGCTGTTGCCAGGTCAACACAGGCACCGAACCACATTTTTGTCATTAACGCCTGCGGCACGCGTAAAACGCCAATTTTTTTACTCTCCGCCTCGACAAAAACCGGCTGTGATGAATCAAATTTCGACAAAGTCGCCCAAATCATTGATTCAAAGCGTTTCTGCGATGGTTGCGGCTGGTCGGGAAGGTCCCCCAATACCGAGCCTTTGTGTGCGGCCAAGCGTTCCAGATCCAGCACCTGGGCGCCTTTGGCGCACAAGACGTCGAGCAGGCGGCTTTTGCCAGATCCGGTGCGGCCACAAACGGCAATGTAGTGAATAGACGCCGCCAATCTGTCCAGATCAACAACCAGTGACGCCCGCCATTGTTTATAACCCCCTTCGAGTTGCGTGGCATCCCAGCCGATTTGTCTGAAAACATGGGTCATCGCAGCTGAACGGGCGCCGCCGCGCCAGCAGTAAATCAGCGGTCGCCATTTGATTGGCTTATTTTGGAACAGAGTCTCGATGTGGATGGCGATATTGCGCGCGACCAGAGTTGCGCCGAGTTTTTTGGCATCAAATCGCGACGTTTGTTTATACAGCGTGCCGACTTGGGCGCGCTCGTCGTCGCCCAGCACTGGACAAGAAATGGCGCCGGGAATGTGATCCAAGGCATATTCGGCCGGGCTGCGGGTGTCAATAATGCAATCGTAGCCGGCGAGGTCGGCAAAACTCAGCGGTTGCCGGACCATGCCGGACCGGATGGGAGGCGGACGGTCGCTCGGTTGGGTTGGTTCAGATTGGGTGGCCATGGGTGCAGAGCTGAAGGAGCGGTTCATCTTGCCGGCGTCGATTGGGTGACGCGGGCCGGTTTGAGCATCGGCGCAACCACAGAAAGGACGTTTTCGAGTATGCGTGGTTGTGCTGCTGGCGTCGGGTGCAGGCGATCTGGCAGAAAATTTTCAAATTTATCGGCGATGCCGTCCAGTAAAAACGGCACCAGCGGCAACTTTTGTTCGCGCGCCAAAATCACAAACGTATCTTTGAATTGATTGCTGTAATCGATTCCATAATTGGGCGGGATTTGAATGCCAATCAGCACCGCACGGGCATTGGCCTTGCGAATGGCATCCAGCATGACTTTTAAATTGCGCCGCATTTCGGCAATCGGCAGGCCACGCAGGCCGTCGTTGGCACCCAATGCCAGCAGCACAATCGTTGGTTGGTGGCGGGACAGGTCCGTCTTGATCCGACTGGCGCCACCACTGGTTGTTTCGCCGGATATGCTGGCGTTCACCACGGTGACTTTGCTGGCGGCGTTGGTGGTGGCAAGTCGGGCTTCGAGCAGGCTGGCCCAGCCCTCCTTGGGTTGCATGCCATAGGCGGCAGACAGGCTGTCACCATAAACCATTATTATTTCACTTGGCTGTGCCTGCTGGTGCTTGGTTGGCGCGGCGGCTGCAGCCAGCGGGATTGTTGTACTCGCTGCATGGGCAGGGAACGCGTTGACCCATGCTGTTGTCAGAACGCCCATACACATTACCCGCCAAAATCGCTGTTGGCGGGTAATGTGAGGATGCAACCGCGAATTTTGTTGATGCAATTGTTTGGTCATTTGTGCCATCAGGTTGTCAATTTCCCGTCTAAATTCCGTGTTTCGTCCGGCAGGTGATGATAATGGTGGTTGGTGCAGTCAAAATACCGTTTCAACTGCCGAATGATTTGAGTACCCGCATTATTGCCAAGTTCCACCCTGCATCACCAATTTGCACCATCAACCCGCATCGCCAATTTATATTGCCGACAACAAAATCAACCACCTCGCGCCCGGGAGGCGCACTTTTAATCCATGTCAATCCATTCAATCGCCTCGCCTGCATCCGCTGTCAGCCACATCGCCGACCGGCCCAATCATGCACAACCCGTTATCCAAGTGTGTCATATCACCAAACAGGTGCCCACCAGCGACGGCATTTTGACAATTGTCAACGACGCTCATTTTACGGTGTCGGCGGGCGAGGCCGTCGCCGTGGTGGGTGCGTCTGGCTCGGG
>JAYTBF010000204.1:0-3998 GCA_043737175.1 Burkholderiales bacterium | reverse complement strand
TCGCCAAGGTATATGCGGCACTGGTGCAGCAAATTAAGACCCATCATCATCCTCTCAAACCGCCGGTCGTATTGATTTCAGGAGGCGAATGCACCGTGACTTTGCGTGGCGAAAATGTTGGTCGCGGCGGCCGTTGCAGCGAATTTTTATTATCCCTGGGCATTGAATTAGCAGGGCTCGAAGACGTGTATGCCGTTGCCTGCGACACCGATGGTATTGACGGCTCGGAGGATAATGCCGGGGCATTATTGGCGCCTGATTCACTCAGCCGTACGGAAGCACTTAACATCAATGTGAAGGCGCGACTATTGGCCAACGATGCCTATGGTGTGTTTTGCGCGTTGGACGATCTGGTGATAACTGGTCCCACTCGAACCAACGTTAATGACTACCGGGCAATCTTAATTTTGTAGCGCCCACATGTTGCCATGTCTCAACTTGCCTGCGTGACGAGCGGGCACAAAAAAGCCGGATCAATCCGGCTTTTTTCTTGTGAAGCACAACAGAATTACGCGGCTTCTTTTTCTTCCACAACTGGCGCTTCTTCAGCGATTGGACGATCAACCAATTCAACCAACGCCATCGGTGCGTTATCGCCCTGACGGAAACCAAACTTAAGAATGCGTAGGTAGCCGCCTTTACGTTCTTTGTAACGCGGGCCAAGCTCGGCAAACAACTTCACCACCATATCACGATCACGCAGGCGATCAAATGCCAAACGCTTATTGGCCAGTGAATCGACTTTGCCTAATGTGATGAGGGGTTCGGCAACACGGCGCAATTCTTTTGCCTTTGGCAGGGTGGTCTTGATCACCTCGTGCAGGAAAAGCGAATTGGTCATGTTGCGAAGCATCGCCAGGCGATGCGAGCTGGTTTTATTGAGTTTACGGAGACCGTGACGGTGACGCATGATAAATTTCCTTAAATTTCTTGGCCGTTGATGACACCAGCCTTGTTATCGTTATGGGTTGTAAATAATTTCGTGTTGCCAAATTCTTTTGCCATTTATCACTTCCCGGCTGATTACACCGGGAGAGTTGTGATTAGGCTGATTACTTTGCAACACCTGCAGCGGGCCAGTTCTCGAGTTTCATGCCCAAGGTCAGACCTTTACTTGCAAGTACTTCCTTAATTTCATTCAATGACTTGCGACCCAAATTCGGCGTCTTTAACAACTCATTTTCGGTGCGCTGAATCAAATCACCGATGTAGTAAATGTTTTCCGCCTTCAGACAATTTGCCGAACGGACGGTTAACTCAAGATCATCAACCGGCTGCAGCAAGATTGGATCCACTTGCGGCGACTTGGCTTCTTCGGCAAGCATTGGTGTGCCTTGCAAATCAGCAAATACCGACAACTGGTCAACCAACACACGCGCGGCGTAGCGAACCGCTTCTTCCGGCTCAATCGAGCCGTTGGTTTCGATATCCATCACCAGACGGTCCAAATCGGTACGCTGTTCAACACGAGCAGATTCAACGGCATACGAAACACGACGTACCGGCGAATACGATGCATCAAGCAAGATTGCGCCAATAGTGCGGTTTTCTTCGTTGCGACGTGCAGTTGCGGCAACATAACCGCGGCCTTTTTCGACTTTAATTTGCATGTCGATCTTGCCGCCTGCCGTCAAATTGGCAATGACGTGTTCTGGGTTAACAATTTCAACATCGTGCGTTTGCTCGATATCTGCACCCGTGACCGGACCAGGTGTTGATTTTTTCAATTTCAACGTTGTATCCGTGCGATTGTGCAACTTCAATACCAACCCCTTGAGGTTCAAGAGAATGTCAACGACGTCCTCTTGTACACCTTCGATGGTTGAGTATTCGTGTAACACACCGGAGATTTTAACTTCGGTGGGTGCATACCCGGGCATGGATGACAACAAAATTCGACGTAACGCGTTGCCGAGGGTGTGGCCGTAACCACGCTCGAACGGCTCCATCACGACTTTAGCGTGGGCTGGAGAGATATTTTCGACGTCGATGATGCGCGGCTTCAGGAAAGTCGTGGCATTACTTTGCATTGACGAGAGCCTCTATAGAGTGACGCGCGCCGTGGCGTCCCACGGCGCGGGATTAAAACGGATTACTTGGAATAAAGTTCGACTACGAGTTGCTCATTGATATCAGCAGCAAACTCTTGACGATCTGGCAGCGACTTAAATACGCCGGAAAACTTTTTGGTGTCGACTTCAACCCAGCTTGGGAAGCCATTGGCTTCAGCAAGCTTGACTGCATCAATCACACGAAGCTGTTTTTGCGCCTTTTCTTTCAACGAAACCGTGTCATTTGGTTTCAGCAAGTAAGACGGAATATTTACCGGCTTGCCATTCACCAAAATACCGCAATGGCTGACCAATTGACGCGCTTCAGCGCGTGTTGAGCCAAACCCCATGCGATACACGCTGTTGTCCAAACGGGACTCGAGCAATTGCAATAGGTTTTCACCGGTTGCGCCCTTACGGCGCTCGGCTTCAGCAAAATAGGTACGGAACTGACGTTCCAAAACACCGTACATGCGGCGAATTTTTTGCTTTTCGCGTAATTGTGTACCGTATTCCGAAACTCGTGACTGCTTCGCGCCGTGCTGACCCGGACGTGACTCAAGTTTGCACTTGGAGTCAAGCGGACGACGTGCGCTCTTCAGGAAAAGATCGGTTCCCTCGCGACGCGAGAGTTTACATGTAGGACCAAGATAACGTGCCATTTATTTTCTCTCTCAAATTACATGCGGCGGCGCTTGGGCGGGCGGCAGCCATTGTGCGGAACTGGCGTGACATCAGCGATCGACATGATCTTGATACCCAACGCATTAAGCGCGCGCACGGCGGATTCGCGGCCTGGACCTGGACCCTTGATACGGACTTCCAAGTTCTTAATGCCGCATTCCTGCGCTGCTTTTCCAGCAGCTTCCGCGGCAATCTGCGCCGCGAACGGCGTGGATTTACGTGAGCCCTTAAAGCCGGCGCCACCAGACGTCGCCCATGACAGGGCATTGCCCTGGCGATCGGTGATGGTGATGATTGTGTTATTGAACGACGCGTGAATGTGTGCGATACCTTCCGACACATTCTTTTTGACTTTCTTGCGAACGCGTGTTGCAGCAGTCGGTTTAACCATGTTGAATTACCTCGTTACGAAACTAAATTAGGTTACTTAGCCAAACGTACGGCTTTGCGCGGACCCTTGCGAGTGCGGGCATTGGTACGGGTACGCTGTCCACGCACCGGCAAACCTTTGCGGTGACGCGTGCCACGATAGCAGCTTAAATCCATCAAGCGCTTGATCGACATCGACACTTCACGACGCAAATCACCTTCAACCGTGACTTTGCCAATCTGCTCGCGCAGTTTGTCCATGTCACCATCGGTCAAATCTTTGATTTTTGCGGATTTGGAAACGCCAGCCGCATCACAAATTTTTTGCGCGGTATGACGACCAATACCGTAGATCGCGGTCAACGCGATTTCGGTATGTTGATGATTCGGGATATTTACACCAGCAATACGTGCCATGTTTGTCTCTCTTAGCCTTGACGTTGCTTATGACGCGGTTCTTTGCAAATTACGCGCAAAACACCTTTGCGACGCACCAATTTGCAATTGCGACAGATTTTTTTGACAGATGCTTGAACTCGCATTTCGTTCTCCTTGCTTCCGGCTATTATTTTGCGCGGAAAGTAATACGTGCTTTTGTTAAATCGTATGGGGAAATTTCTACCGTGACCTTGTCACCCGGCAAAATACGAATGTAATGCATCCGCATCTTTCCTGAAATGTGACCCAACACGACATGCCCATTTTCTAATTTCACCCGGAACATTGCGTTAGGCAGCGTTTCCAGGATTTCACCCTGCATTTGAATCGTTTCTTCTTTTGCCATTAATGCGCTACCGATCCGCTTATGTTGTCTTAACGTACAGGAAAGCCTGCACCACCCTTGAAGTTCGCCTTCTTGAGCAGGCCTTCATACTGGTGAGACATCAAATAGGC
>JAYTBF010000203.1:0-9618 GCA_043737175.1 Burkholderiales bacterium | reverse complement strand
ATGCCGCTTTCAAAAAATTCAAGGAATTGGCCGACAAAAAGTCGGAGATTTTTGACGAAGACATTCACGCCATTGTTTCGGACGAGGCGGTGACGCCGGAAATTGAGCAGTACCATTTGATCTCACTTTCCGCCCGCGTGGAAACCGGTGAACAGCCGTACGCCAAGCTGGTGATTTCGGATCATGGCCGGGAGGTGCGTTGTGAGGCAACCGGTGCCGGACCGGTGGATGCGACCTTTAAGGCGCTGGAGACGGTTGTTCATAGTGATTCTGAGTTGCTGCTGTACTCCGTTAATAACGTGACCGAAGGTACCGATAGTCAAGGGGAAGTGACAGTGCGGTTGAGCAAGGGAGGCCGGGTGGTCAATGGAATTGGCTCGGATACCGATATTGTCATGGCGTCTGCCAAAGCCTATTTAAATGCGCTCAATAAGATGGCGGGGAATTTTGCGCGACTGAATCCGCAGGCCGATAGCTGATCATTGAATGAGTACGATTCGACCCTGGTTGCCAGGCGCGGCTGGGGTCGTTGATAAATTTGTGAATGCTGGAGGGCGTTTTTATTGCGGCCGTGGCACCAGCTCTAATAATGCGTGACTGATTTCGCGCGCCAGTTTTACACCGGCCTCGTCACCGACTACCGTTGTAAATATATGTTCAAGGCTGCGTAGTTTGATGCGCAATTCCTCGGCAGTGGAGGTGCGTTCAATTTCGCCTACAAGACTGTTTGCTTTGTCGCCAAAAACATTGCGAACACGTTCGATGGTGCGGGCGCGAATTTTCGCAAAAACCTCCGGATCGCGCGCCGCCGGGACCATGGAAACGTACTCGGGGTCGTCGGCTACCGTAATTTCGGTAACTTGTTCGATCAGTCCGAGTGCCAGCAAATGTGGAAACACTTCCTCAATTTCGCCTGGCCGCAATAACACCGACATGGCTGCCAGGTCCTTTTCCCCATCAATCAATATCAGCGTGCGACGAAAGCGTTGTTGCAGCGATCGGCTACGTGTCGCCAATTCGGCAATGCCCACAGATGTTTTGCGAAACACGTTGGTATCAGTCAGCGCTACAGTTGTCGGTGACGTCATGATTTTTTATATTCCGGCGGCTTGGCGAGACAGATTATGGTTTGATCGCTTGCGCCAGCCTAACCGCGCAGCCAATATAACTTGCCGGCGTCATCGCCAGCAGCGCTGCCTTTTCATCTTGTGGGATTGTCAGGCCATTAATAAATTGATGCATGGATTCACGGTCAATGCCGCCTTTGCCACGGGTCAAATCTTTTAATTGTTCATAGGCATCGGTAATACCGTATTTGCGCATGACTGTTTGCACTGGTTCGGCCAAAACATCCCATTGACGGTCAAGATCGGCATTCAGTGCCGCCGGGTTGGCCTCGAGCTTGTGTAATCCTTTATTTAGAGACTCATAGGCCAGCAGCGAATAACCCAGCGCGACGCCCATATTGCGCAACACGGTGGAGTCGGTCAAATCGCGTTGCCATCTTGATACGGGTAGTTTTTCCGACAAGTGTCGCAGTACCGCGTTTGCCAGCCCGAGATTTCCTTCCGAGTTTTCGAAATCAATCGGGTTCACTTTGTGTGGCATGGTGGATGAGCCAATTTCACCGGCCAATGTACGCTGCTTGAAATATCCTTTGGCGATATAACCCCAAATGTCACGATTCAGGTCGATCAAAATCGTGTTGGTTCTGGCGATTGCGTCAAACAACTCGGCCATATAGTCATGCGGCTCGATCTGAATCGTATACGGGTTGAACGTGACACCCAGATCGGTGACGAATTTTTGCGCAAAGGCCGGCCAATCAAATTGTGGGTAGGCGGCAAGATGGGCGTTGTAATTGCCGACCGCACCGTTCACTTTGCCGAGAATAACAACCGCTTCAATCGCGGCAATGGCGCGTTGAAGTCGCGCCGCCACATTGGCCATTTCTTTGCCGAGAGTGGTTGGAGACGCGGGTTGGCCGTGTGTATGCGCGAGCATGGGTAGTGCGGCATGATCGTGTGCCAGCGAAATAATTTTGACCTCGGTGCCGCGTAACACCGGTAGCAGGCAATCATGTCGTGCCTGGCTCAACATCAACGCATGGGAAAGGTTGTTGATGTCCTCGGAGGTGCAGGCGAAGTGAATAAACGCATTCGCTTTTTTTATTTCCGCATTCTCGGAAAACGTTTCCCGCAACCAATATTCGACCGCTTTGACGTCGTGATTGGTGGTCGCCTCGATTTCCTTGACACGCTCCGCATCGGCAATCGAAAAGGCTTTGGCCCGATCTCGCAGTTCGGTAACAGTGGCGGATGAAAATGGTCTGATCTCAGCGAGTTCGGTCTCTTGGCTCAGCGCAATCAGCCATTCGATTTCAACGTGTACACGATTTTTGATCAGCGCAAATTCGCTGAAAAATTCACGTAAATGGGCGACCTTTTTTTCGTAACGACCATCGAGTGGCGAAAGTGCGGTCAAGGCGGAAAGAGGCAGGTGCATGGGCGGATTCTTCTGTGCGGGAAGTAAAAATTTTAACACGTCGCCAAATTAGGGCCTCGCTGGTTATGGAAGGCGCCGGATTCCGATCAGACGGGCCGCTACCCGGCGCACTGGTATAATTTGCGAAATTAATTTGCCAATCAATATGAAACTCATTGCCTCCAAAACCAGCCCCTACGCCCGTAAAGTCCGTATTGTTCTTGCTGAACGACATCTCGACGCCGACTGGGTGGACGAAAACGTTTGGGCGGCCACCACCCAGATCCAGTTATTTAACCCGCTCGGAAAAATTCCCGTGCTGGTGCTGGACGACGGCACGGCGTTATTTGATTCGCGGGTCATCGTTGAATATTTGGATGGTGTGACACCCGGTTCACGGCTGATCCCGGAAAATAATCGCGAACGCGCAATGGTGAAGCGCTGGGAAGCAATGGGTGACGGCATTGCCGACGCGGGCATCGCGATTTTTTTGGAGCGTAAACGTGCTGCAGAGTTACAAAGCAAGGATTGGATCGCCCGTCAGTTTGGCAAACTGGAGAGCGCCATCGCAGCAGCAGCACGTGAACTTGGCGATCGTAAATTTTGCCATGGCGAAGTATTCACCCTGGCAGACATTGCCTTGGCGTGTGGCTTACTCTGGATTGAGTTTCGTTTGCCGGAAGTGACTTGGCGCGCGAGCTATCCGAATCTGGCAGCGTGGGTTGCCCGCATGGAGTTGCGTCAGGAATTCATCGACACGAAGCCACCAGCCTAAGCGGATTTCAAGCCAATAATGGCTGAAAGTGACCGCCGTTATTTGATTTTTACCAACTGATCCATTGCTGTTATTTCATTTGCGGCGATATCTTTGCGGTTTGCAAGCGCCGCATAGTGAGGCGTGAAATCCGGTGCGGTCGCGTCAAACAGCTGCTGAAAACTATCGATGACAAAATACGTTTCTTGAAACGTATCGATTTTGTATTTCGATTGCATGACGCGCAACAGGTCAAATTTAATCCGATTAGGTTTGGCGCTGCCGACGCAGTACGGCAACTCACCCGCAGACGACAAAATGCCGGCACCATAAGTGCGCAATCCCTTTGGCGTCTGAATCAGGCCAAATTCAACGGTATACCAATACAGACGTGCCAGATAGTCGAGCGCGTTTAAGCCAATCGCTTTGACGCCGCCTTTTCCGTAGGCTTCGAGGTAGTCGGCAAACACCGGGTTAAACAACATCGGCACATGACCAAAAAAGTCATGAAAAATATCCGGTTCAACAATGTACTCGAACTCCTCCGGCTTTCGGATCCATACGGAAACGGGAAACCGCCGGTTGGCGAGGTGGGTAAAAAAAACATCATCCGGCAGCAGCCCGGGAACTGCGACCAGTGTCCAGCGTGTTGCCGGGAAAAGTTTGGTATTGATTTCGTCAAAGTGCGGAATGCCCGCGCTAAAGTTCAACGACTGCAAAATATCGATAAATTCATCACAGGCATATTGTGGCACCAGTGCCGATTGGCGGGCATACAGGCGCTTCCATAAATCCTGCTCCTGCGGTATGTAGCGGCTGTAATCCTGATCTACCGTGTAGTCTGGTCGAATATTATTGTAGTCACCGCGTAGTGAGTGATCAGTCTGGCCGGCCATTACGAAACCCCGCTATTAACCAGACGATTTTTGATACCGCCAAAAATCGTTTCGCCGTGGTGATCAAACATGTCTATTTCAACCGTATCACCAAAGCGCAAAAAATCTTCCTTGGCTTCGCCGAGCTCGACCTGTTCAACCAGGCGTTTTTCCATGATGCAGGCGTAACCGGTTGTCACGTCGTGATTGGAAACCGTGCCACTACCGATCAAGGTGCCGGCTTTCAGTGGCCGCGTTTTAGCGGCGTGGGCGACCAAATCAAATAGTGAAAATGTCATATCGTCGGCAGCGTTGGGGTTGCCAAACCATTCACCACGCACATGACAAACCAAACGGTAGTCGAGTTTGCCAGCGCCTTTTTCATCACACCACGCGCCACCCAATTCGTCGGGCGTAACGGCGACCGGGGAAAGCGCATTTAAGCCTTTGCTGTTGACAAATCCAAAGCCTTTGGCGAGTTCAGCGGGGATTAATTTTCGGTAAGAGACGTCATTAATAAGTACCACCAATTTCACGCTGGCGGATACTTCCGCAGGCGACGCACCCATTGGTACGTCACCGGTGATCACACCCACTTCGCCCTCCAGATCAACGCCCCATTCTTCAGATAAACACTCGATATCGTCGCGTGGTCCCATCATTGAGTCGCCACCGCCTTGATACATCAGCGGGTCGGTATAAAAACTTTCCGGTACGGTAGCTCCGCGCGCCCGCCGCACCCGCTCAACGTGCGACAGGTAGGCCGAGCCATCTATCCATTGGTGGGTGCGCGGCAGTGGCGCGGCGACGCGGCCGGCTGTCAGCGCTTCCTGGAAATCAATAATGGGTCGGTCGGTGCCACATTCAAGGCTTTCATACTCGTCCTGCAATTTCATTTCCAGCGCAGTCCAATTTTCCAGCGCATATTGCAGCGTCGGTGCGATATCAGAAACATCGATGGCGCGCTGCAATTTGCTGTCAACCAAATGTAATACGCCGTCGCGATTGATCGGGTGTTTGAGTGAGGCGAATTTCATTTCACAACCTTTGTTTGATTAAATCCGGCCCAAGCCGCATCGTAATTTTTTTGCAAGGCCGGCGTGGCCAGAGCGAATTCGGTGGGGAGAAATGCGTAGCGGCTTTCGAACATAAAGGCGAGAGTATTGTCCTGATACACCGGTTTGAGACCTTCCGTCGATCCCTTGCGATAAGTCGCGGCGTCCGGTCCGTGTGCGGAAAAACAATTGTGCAACGAGCCGCCACCGGGCAAAAAGCCATCCGCCTTGGCGTCGTATTGGCCATGGATCAAGCCCATGTATTCACTCATCACGTTGCGGTGAAACCACGGCGGACGAAAGGTATTTTCGGCAACCATCCAGCGCGGTGGAAAAATGACAAAGTCGACATTGGCCGTGCCGGCAATGTCAGAAGGCGAAGTCAACACCGTAAAAATTGATGGGTCGCAATGGTCAAACGAAACGCTGTTGATGGCGTTGAAATGGGCCAGGTCGTATTTGTAGGGGGCATAATTTCCGTGCCAGGCAACCACATTAAGTGGCGAGCCTTTGACCGTACAGGCCCACAGGTTGCCGCCAAATTTGGCGATGATCTCGGTGTCATCACTCACTTCTTGGAACCACGCGACCGGCGTCAAAAAATCGCGCGCGTTGGCGAGTCCATTGGCACCAATCGGGCCCAAATCGGGCAAACGTAAAGGTGCGCCGTAGTTTTCGCAAACGTATCCACGAATGGGTTGCAGGGCCTCAAGACACTCGACGCGAAATTTGACACCACGTGGTATCACGGCAATTTCGCCGGGTTTTAAGTCAATCACGCCAAATTCAGTCTTTAAAATCATTGCGCCCAACTGCGGCACAATCAGCATTTCACCGTCGGCGTTATAAAAACACTGCGTCATGTTTTGGTTGGCGGCGTAGAGGTGAATCGCCAAACCACGCTGCAAGTGCGCGTCGCCGTTGCTGGCGATGGTGGTCAGCCCTTGAATAAAATCCGTCGGCGTGGCGGGCAAGGCCAGCGGGTCCCAGCGCAATCGATCCGGTGGTGCCACAACTTCATGACACGGTGCGCTGCGAATCAGCCCGGTGTTTAGTCTTCGATAGGCGGAATGTTCTGCCGACGGCCGCAGTCGGTATTGCCACGAGCGCAAATTTTGATCACGCGGTGCGGTAAAGGCGCTGCCGGAAACTTGTTCGGCATACAGACCGAACGGCACTTGTTGGGGTGAATTTCGGCCAACTGGCAAGGCACCGACCATCGCCTCTGTGGCAAATTCATTACCAAATCCGGATAGATATTTTTGATTTGAGGCAGTCATGGGCATGGTCGATAGGTTAGATCACAAACGGGAATAAAATGACTCTCTATGATACAACTCCATTATTGGCGCGCCGTTTCAGGGCTAATTGGCTGCATCTGCTTGCTGGATAAGGGGTTTTGTCAAAGTATCATGACCGCACTGGCGGGCAACGCTTACAGCACGCCGCGTGCCATCTGGTCTGCTTCGATGGCTTCGAACAGTGCCTTAAAGTTACCTTCGCCAAAGCCCTCGTTGCCTTTGCGCTGAATCACTTCAAAAAAGATCGGGCCAATGACGGTCTCGGTAAAAATTTGCAACAGCTTGTCTTCGTTGGATTCTTTGTCGAGTCCCTCGCCGTCGATCAAAATTCTATTTTTCTGCAGCCGCGCCAAATCCTCACCGTGGTTGGGCACGCGTTTATTGATCAGTGCGTAATACGAGTCGGGGGTATCCAAAAATTTCACACCGCTGGCACGCAGTGTTTCCACCGTCGTGTAAATGTCACGACAGGCCAGGGCGATATGCTGAATGCCCTCACCATTGTAGGCGTCCAGATACTCCTGAATTTGCGACTTCTGATCGGTCGGCTCATTGATGGGGATACGAATTTTTCCGCACGGACTGGTTAAGGCGCGTGACGTCAACCCGGTCTTTTTGCCTTTGATATCAAAATAGCGAATCTCACGGAAGTTAAAAAGCTTTTCGTAAAATTGTGCCCAGGTGTCCATACGGCCGTTGTAAACGTTATGGGTGAGGTGGTCGACGTATTCCAGTCCAACCCCCTTTGGATGCGGGTCGACGCCCTCAATCGGCACAAAATCAACGTCGTAAATTGTGCGGGAGCCATACCGATCGATCAAATACAAGAGTGATCCACCAATACCCTGTAAAGCCGGAATATTGAGCTCCATCGGACCGACCGGTCCTTCGTAGGGTTTGGCACCCAACTCAACCGCCCGCTTGAACGCGGCCGCGGCGTCTTTGACGCGAATGCCAAATGCACACGCAGACGGCCCATGCACACGCGCAAACGACTGCGCAAAACTATCCGGTTCGGCATTAACGATAAATTGAATATCGCCCTGTTTGTACAGCGATACATTTTTTGAGCGATGTTTGGCCACCACCACAAAACCCAATTGTTCAAACAATTTGCCCAGTGCTTTGGTGTCCGGCGCGGTGTATTCAACAAATTCAAAGCCATCCGTGCCCATCGGGTTTTCAAATAAATCCATTTTTAGCCTCTGACATTTTTGCGATCATGCAATATAAAATTGTGAATAGGTGGCTTGTTGGTCGCGCCGCCAAAATGGGCGCAGAATAAAGCCGTGATGAAGAATGTGTTGACTGCTTATGCCAGGTTGCGCGGCACCAGTGGTCAACCCGCCCGCATTATTTTGCGTTGGCGGGATCGGGGTTACCGCGCGGAGGAGCCGCGACGTTTCACCATCACCCATGTGGGTGAGCGAAAGCTGGTATGGATCCGCAGATCAAGTAAAAGGAGGTACGACATGAAACGTAGTTTACCCGTATTATTTTTGCTGACAAGTCTGATGGCGTTGGTCGGTGTCACCGGCTGTGCGTCGCTTTTTGAACCGGAGCCCGCACCCATGACCCTCGAGCAGGTGGTCGCGCTGGCCAAGAGTGGCAAAGACGCACAGGCCATTATTCTGGAAATTCAGAAATCGCAAACCATGTTTGATGTGACCGCCTCACAGTACGCCAAACTCTCCCGCGATGGTGTTGCCGACGCAGTTTTGGACTTTATGCAAAACGGCCAATTAAAAATGGCCGAGCGCCAGGGTCGTCGTGAAGCCATGCAAGATGCATGGTTTTCAAGCAGAGGGTATTGGGGCTGGGGCTATTCGAATGCCTGGGCACCGCGCCCTTACGGCGTTTGGATCAACGGCCGTTACCTCAAACGCAGTTACTAAAAGCGCGGGTTTGGTCGCTAACTGATTTTGAATTCGCTGAAATTCGGCCCGCCGCTGCCAGCACGGGCAGGTAGATCTTTGATCGTATTCGGGTCGACAATGCCGGCGTTTCCCACCAGTAACGATAGGTTGGTGGCCGAGTCAGCGTTGGCCAATCCTTCTTGAATCGTAATCTTGCCGGCTTTGATCAGCCGGAATAGATCCTGCTCAAAGGTCTGTGATCCAGGGGTCATGGATTTTTCCATAGCCTCTTTGATTTCGGGAACACGACCCTCACTGATCAAGTCAACGATATTGCCGGTATTCATGAGAATTTCGACGACCGGTGAACGCGTTCCTTCGACATTTTTGACCAAGCGTTGCGAGACGATACACTTGAGTGATACGCCCAAGTCTGACAGCAGCACCGCACGTTGCTCGAGCGGAAAAAAATTGATGATGCGGTTGAGTGCGTGATAACTATTATTGGCATGCAAGGTCGCCAGACAAAGGTGGCCGGACAGCGCATACATCATCGCGCTTTTCATGGTTTCAACGTCGCGAATTTCGCCAACCAGAATCACGTCCGGCGCCTGCCGCATGGCGTTGCGCATGGCTTCACCAAACGAGTGTGAATCGTTGCCGATTTCACGCTGATTAACGATGCACTTTTTTGACTGAAACATGAATTCAATCGGGTCTTCAAACGTCAGGATGTGCCCTGGCTTCATCATGTTTCTGAAGTCCATGGTCGCTGCCAATGACGTCGATTTGCCGGATCCGGTTGCACCCACCACCAAGATCAAGCCGCGCTTTTCCATAATGACTTGCTTCAAAATATTCGGCAAACCAAGCGTCTCAAAGGCAGGAATATTGGTTGGGATGTAACGTACCACCGCCGCGACGCTGGACTTTTGATGCATCATGTTGACGCGAAAATTTCCGACGCCCTCAATCGGAAACGACAGATTCAGCTCAAGCTCTTTTTCGAATTTTTCAATCTGGTGCGGCTTGAGAATTTCATAACAAAGTCTTTTGGCATCTTCCCCGGACAAAACCTGCGGGTTGATTGGCATGGAAACGCCGTTCACCTTCATGTTGATGGGCGCACCGGCGGATACAAATATGTCCGATGCATCTTTTTCGGCCATGAGCCTGAATAGTTTTTCCAGAATCGCCATTTTTTCTCCTGAGTCAGTTTCCTGCCGGGGTTCCGTTGCCGGTAATGGGGGCCATCAACTTTAAGTGCGCAACAATTCGTTAATGCCGGTTTTC
>JAYTBF010000202.1:0-4001 GCA_043737175.1 Burkholderiales bacterium | reverse complement strand
GGGCCACGCAACATGGCGGCGCGTTTCATGCCACCGTCGCCGGTGCGGTGGCGGGTGCTGATATGGTGATGATGTGTGTCGGCAATGACCGCGACTTGTTGGATGTTGGCAAACAAGCACTCGCGGCAATGCCCCGCGGCACCATTTTGGTCGATCACACCACAGGATCGGCGGATGCCGCACGCACCTTGTATGCCGATGCCAAAACAAAAGGAATCGGTTTTATCGATGCGCCAGTTTCTGGCGGGCAGGCCGGGGCCGAAAAGGGTCAGCTCACCGTCATGTGTGGTGGTGACGCCGATTTGTTTGCAAAAGCCAAACCGGTAATGGATGCCTACGCCAAAGCGACCACCTTGATGGGCGCGTCGGGCGCGGGTCAACTCACCAAAATGGTCAATCAGATTTGTATCGCCGGTATCGTTCAGGGATTGTCTGAGGGCTTGGCGTTCGCAGAAAAAGCCGGGCTGGATGGCAACCTGGTGCTTGATGTGATTTCCAAGGGGGCGGCGCAATCCTGGCAAATGGAAAATCGTGGCCGCACCATGCTCAAGCGCGAGTTTAATTTCGGGTTTGCAGTCGATTGGATGCGCAAAGATTTGGGCATTTGTCTGGACGAAGCGCGTCGCAACGGCGCACAGCTGCCGGTGACCAAGGTGATTGATTCGTTTTATGCCGAGGTTCAACAAGCAGGTGGCAGCCGGTTTGACACCTCATCATTAATTAGCAGACTCAAATAGACGTCGTTTTTAGATTGTTTGGCTGCAACGCCGCCAGACGGCATTCAAATTGCGCGATTTCCCTGGTTGATTTGCAATTGAGCAGTGGCTAGGTGTTGTGGAAACCTCTACATTTCGCTAAATTGTAACGATGATAAAACTCTACTATTCCCCAGGTGCTTGTTCATTGGCCCCACATATTGTGCTCGAGGAGCTCGGTGTTGCCTATGAAGCGGTGTTGGTTTCCATCGCCGAGGGGGATCATAGACGCCCGGATTTCTTACGCATTAATCCAAAAGGGAAAGTCCCGGCATTGAATGTTGACGGTAAAGTGCTCACCGAAGTGCCGGCGATTTTGACCTACCTGGGCGGTGGATACGCCGAACGCGGATTGTGGCCAAAAGAAACCTGGAAACAAGCCGAAGCGTTGTCCCTCATGGCGTGGTTGTCGTCCACCGTACACATCGCGGCCGCCGGGGTGTTCCGGCCTGAACGTTTTTCAAGTGATCCTGCGGCAAAAGACAGCATTGTTGCCACGGGAAAAGTAAATCTGGCGAAGTTGTACGCGGAAATTGATCAAATGTTGGTTGGCCGTTCGTTTGCCATGGGTGGACAGTACGGCGTGTGTGATGCCTATTTGCTGGTGTTTTATCGCTGGGGCAATCGCCTCGGTCTGGATATGAAAACCGATTACCCGATATGGGCCAAACACGCGCAACGTGTGTTCTCGCGCTCGACTGTGAAACGGGTATTTGAAGACGAGGGTATATTGCTGGATAAATAACAAAATCATTGCTGGGGGTGGTGTTTGAGGCCTAAATGGCTGGAAATAGCCGTCTTTATTGGTGTTTTGTTAATTGTTTTCGATAACCCGCAACCCTGATTTTTTTGGAGTTACTGCATGGATACGCACATCACCGACCGCCCCATCATTCGTGTGCGGGTGGAGGCCATTCGCGCTGCCATGCGAAAATCGGCAATCGAAGCCATGCTGATTCCCTCGAGTGATCCGCACCTCTCCGAATACTTGCCGGAGCGCTGGAAAAGCCGTGAATGGTTATCGGGTTTCACCGGTTCTATGGGCACCTTGATCATTACGCTCGATCACGCCCTGTTGTTTGCTGACAGTCGTTATTGGCTACAAGCCGAAGCGGAGCTGTCCGGCTCGGGGGTGCAACTATTTCGCATTCGTTCCAGCGCCAGTATTGAACACATCGATTGGTTGGCGGCTAATGTTGCCGCGGGGAAAGCCGTGGCAGTCGATGGCGCGGTGATTGGTCTGGCGACGACTCGTGTGTTGTCCGCTGCCATGCAAGCCAATGGCATTACGCTGCGCACCGATTTGGATTTGATGGACGTAATCTGGCCGGACCGTCCTTCGCTGCCGACCGCGCCGATTTATTTGCACACCGCGCCACATGCCGTGACCAGCCGCGCAGAAAAATTGTTGGCCACGCAAAAAGAGATTACCGGTGCAGGTGCACAGTGGCATATTTTGTCGACGCTTGATGATATCGCCTACCTGCTCAATTTACGGGGCAGCGATGTCAGTTTTAACCCGGTGTTTGTTGCCCACGTGTTGATCGGCCCGAAGGACGTCACGTTATTTGTCATGCCCGGAAAATTGCCGGCGACCATTGCCACTGAGCTCGCAGTGGACGGAGTGGTGGTCAAACCTTACGATCAATTCGATTCGGCGTTGGCGGCAATTGAATCCGGTCAAACGTTACTGCTCGATCCACGACGCGTCACTCACCATACGCGTAACGGCATTGCGCCGGATGTACATGTGGTCGAAGCGGTCAATCCCACCACCTTTGCCAAGTCGCGCAAGACCGCTGTAGAGGCTGACCACGTGCGTGCCGTCATGGAGCAGGACGGGGCGGCGATGGCGGAGTTTTATGCGTGGTTCGAAAAGGCGTTGGGCAAAGAACACATCACCGAGGTCACCATCGATGAACGTCTGACCGCCGCGCGTGCCAAGCGGGTGGGTTTTGTTAGCCGCAGTTTTGCCACCATTGCCGGTTTTAATGCCAATGGCGCGTTGAATCACTATCGCGCAGAAGTGAAAACTGCGGCAGTGATTGAAGGTGATGGCATATTGTTGATCGACTCGGGCGGACAATATTTGGGCGGCACCACCGATATCACCCGTGTCTGGCCCATCGGCAAATTTAGCGCCGAACAACAGCGCGACTACACGCTGGTGCTCAAAGGCGTGATCGCGTTATCAACCGCAAAATTTCCGCAAGGCGTGAAGTCACCGTATTTGGATGCCATTGCCCGTGCGCCCATCTGGGCGGCGGGTTTTGATTATGGGCACGGCACCGGTCACGGCGTGGGGTTTTTTATGAATGTGCACGAGGGCCCACAAACCATCGGCCAGAGCATGCCGGAGCCACACACGGCAATGGAGGCCGGCATGATCACCTCGATCGAGCCGGGGCTATACCGTGATGGCAAATGGGGCATGCGCACCGAAAACCTGGTGCTGAATGTACCGGCAGGCAACGAAGGGTTTGGTGACTTTCTGAAATTTGAGACGCTTACCCTGTGCCCGATTGATACCCGGCTGATCGATAAATCACTGCTGCGTGCCGATGAAATCGACTGGCTGAATACTTATCACGCCGAGGTGGCGCGGCGGCTATTGCCACACGTAGAGGGTGACGCCAAGGCGTGGTTACTGGCACGCACGGTGACGATTTAGCGGTTGCAGTTTATTGGGTTTGGTGGGATTCATAGGGTGGGCAAAACGTAGTGTGCCCCCGAGTCACGTCGAAATTCGTCGTGGGCACGGCCTGCGGCCATTGCCCACGCTACGCTTGCTTAGGGGTAGGCTATTTTCCCGATTGGAACCGCTGCAGCTGACCCAAAGCCGACATGGCGATTGCCCGAAAGCCGACATTCATCTGCTGCCGGCGATCTGCTCCCTAGTCTGCTTGGCTTGAACAAGGCAGGCTGCCTTTATTGACGCGAAACGCTGCGACCGTATTGGCGCAAGAGTCCTCTCAAGCTGAGTTATGGCAAGTAGATTCTTTTCAGGAGGCTCGTCTACTGATAGAAATGGAAGGCAAGAGTGAGAAGGCGTGAATACTCCAGCTTCTAGTAGCGGGAGCACTCGGTAAGGTGCGCGCACGAGTGCTTCAGCCACTGCGCTGTTCAGTAGAGTTGTTGGCGACGCGTCGGAATGCGGTCGAAGGCGAGTCGCAATGTTTAGCCATGCAGCCGAACCCGAGGCGATCTGCTTGGATACCCAAGACTCTAGTTTTTCGGTCTCAAACA
>JAYTBF010000201.1:0-1526 GCA_043737175.1 Burkholderiales bacterium | reverse complement strand
AATCGGTCGACCAAAACCTGCGCACCATGATGCGTTTGGGTGGCGAGCGCGGACGGCTCAGACCCGCGCGTCCGGACGAGGCGGTGCGCGCGGCGATGGCTTCGGATGTGGCAATGACGGTTGAACATCAATCCTGGCGCGATTTGCCGGCTGAGTTACGGCAACGCTTGATTGTTGCCAGAGCGAAAAAACAGCGCCCGTTAAAAATTGCCGTGCTCGGTGGGGTCAATGAACCGGCCCACAATCAATTGTGTTTTTTTAATTATTTTGCATTGATGCGCGAGTGGAATCTGCTGAGCTGGCGCAGCCTGCTCGACGAGCGCGCCAGCATCGATGATTTGGCCGATTGTGATCTGGTCATCTTTAGCCGGGTGCGTTCCGACAACGGTGTGGCGTTGATCAAAGCCTGTGCCGAACGCAACATTCGCACTATGTATATGCTCGATGACAATTGGTTTTGGCTGGGACGCGAATGGTTGGAATACGCCGATATTTTTGCGCCGGGCAAAAAGCCCTACGAGAATTTTTTGAGTTGTGTGCGGCTGGCCGATACCACCCTGACCTACAGCGCACCGCTGGCTGAAGATTTGGCGCCGTTTGCGCGGCGCGTGAAAACTCTGCCAACCAATGTTGACCTGCAAATGTTTCCGCCTCGTTCTGCCGGGGCCGTTGCGTCCGTAGCACCAAAGACCACGACGGTAATTGGTTACGTCGGCAGCTTGCGCAAAAATATGCTGGCGTTTGACGCCTTGGTGGCCTTGGCGAAACGACGCGCCGACGTGTCCATTTTTGTCATGTCGAATATGTTGCCGCCGGAGTTCGCCGATTTGCCTGCCGACCGGGTGCATTTTGAGCCTTATCAGTTTAATTACGAGGGTTACGCGGCGACGGTCACCCGCGCCGCGCCGGATATTCTGGTAGCGCCGGTCGGCCGCAGCCGGTTTGAAGCGTCCAAATGCCCCAACAAATTTTTGGAAATATCCGCCTGTGGTGCGGCCGGTGTGTATTCGCGCGCCGAACCGTATTTATCATATGTGGTCGAGTCTGAAACGGGGGTGTTTGCCGATGACACCCTCGAATCATGGACGGCGGCCATTGAATCGTTGATCGACGCACCTGAAAACTGTCAAAAAATGGCGGCCCGTGCCCGTGTGCAGGTGGCCAATCACTACGCAACGGCGGCGGTACTGCCGGTTTTTCTGAACGTGTTAATAGAAGCCTTGTCGGGAGATGGGCGCGCTGGCATCGCTGGCATAGGTGACCAGTCGATACATTCGGTTACTGAAAACCCCTGATCCGTTGTATTCACGCGAGGGCAGCGTGACGTTTGAAATCACCCCGCTGCTATACTGATTTTCTGTTTTTTTACGACTTCAATTGCCGGGCCATCACCACCACATGACCGATAGCCACCTCCAAGCCGACCTTATTGACCATCAAACCAACACCGACCCGGTTGCCGGGCGCAGGCTGGGTGACATTTTGTGCGCGCAGGGAAAATTGGATCCGGCCAATTTGGAGCGGGC
>JAYTBF010000200.1:0-9639 GCA_043737175.1 Burkholderiales bacterium | reverse complement strand
GCTAGGGCAATCTTGAAATCAATCTACTCCTCATTATTGAAGAGCCAACGATTGGCGACGAAGATATGAATGCACTTGGCCTAATCAGCGAAAAATTTTACCGGTGGTGAAGCCGATACGCGGCCAAGTGCATTCATATCTTCGTCGCCAATCGTTGGCTCTTCAATAATGAGGAGTAGATTGATTTCAAGATTGCCCTAGCAGCCGCTCAGTCAATAACGTATTCATATCACGTCGCCCGTCTGCAACAAGCACCACAAACACGCGGCCATCGACCACGGTGTACACCACGCGATAAGGCTTAAAGAAGACTTGGCGGTACTGCTTGATTCCCAGCGCGGCGAGTTCACTCGGAACGGCACCACGCTCCGGAAACGTATGCAAACCTTTGATGACGCGCGCAATTTCGCCAAGAACATACTCAGCCGCCGCCGGTGAATCATGCTCTGCAATGTAATCGTCGATTGCATCCAAATCACACGCGGCTTGACGAGTGACAATGACCTTAAAAGCCATTAGCGATTACGTGCCTTGGATGCAGCGGACCCGTTACGATTCACGGGAAGTTTCGGTCTGTATTTTTTTACTGTTTTGGCCGATGCTTTCCTCGCTGCCACAGTTGCCGACACTACCGACGATGGCGCACTTTCATTTATCGCCAAAACTCTGGCCTTTTGCTTCGCCTGCAGCCGCTTGAAAACATTGTCAGCTGAATCAAACTTACCTTCCGCAATTTGCTGTTGTCCCAGCGCGAGGATTTTCAGCAGCGCCAAGGTCTCCTGTGTATTTTCGTAGGTGGCGAGATCTTGCATGACCGCTTTCGCCTCACCGTTTTGCGTGATGATGAGCGGCTGGCGATCCGTTGCCAACTTGTCGAGCACCTCCGCCGCATTGGCTTTCAGATAACTGATGGGTTTGACTTGGGTGGAATAACGCATGGCTTGGGCTCGGTGGCAAACAGACAAGACTGAATATAGTCTTTTATCGGTTCTGTTTCAACATATCGCAAGTGGGTAAACTCGAATAGAAACGGCTATTTTTAAGGTGTCTCTGCTGGAGATTGCTGCGGTAAGTCACATCTCATTTCAAATATTAAACCTTGATGAGAGTCAAAGGGGCCATGGTTGGTATTTTTCGTCGGGAGTAAGAAATATTGACCACGGCCCCTTTGACTCCCCTCACCTGTGACTAATCGCATCACGCCGCCAACAACAAATGTCCCACTGCTTTTTTAGCAGGCTTAACCTTAATCTCAATGTCGTAGCCCAAACGATTCAAGCAATCCATTAGTTTTCGCTCAGATATATTCTGAAACTGACCGCGCAACATCAGCGAGACTTTGGCTTGGGTAAGCCCCATGCGCGCCCCCGCCTCGGCTTGTGTTAGATCCAGCTTGTCCATCGCTTCACTAATTTTGATCACCAACCCTGATTTGATTTTCAGCTTTTCAGCATTTGGTAACCCTAAGTCCGCAAAAACATTTCCGCTGCTCTCAGTGATTTCAATACCTTCAAAAATTCTTTTTTTCATGTTCCATTTCCTTTGCCATTGCCTCGGCCGCTTTTAGTCGGCTACGAATGATGTCCATATCAGGCTTCGGTGTCGCAATACCCGTTTTACTTTTCTTCTGAAAAACGTGAAGTACAAAAATTGCTTCTTTGAATTTGACGGTATAGACAGCACGATAAGTTCCGCCTTCATCGTCTTCAACAATTTCAATCACGCCTGCACTGCCAAATCCCTTCAATACCGTTGCGTCTTTGTGCTTTTTGCCTAGCTGTGCAAAACCCAACGCATGACCAAAAAACCTCCGTACCTCAGCGGGCAGCGCGAGCAGATCGCGCTTGCTACTTCCGACCCACTCCAAGCGTTTTTCTTTATCGGCCACCAAATTATTCCATAACAGGTATATTATTTCAAGCTTAGCGCGTTAACCACCTCGCATCGCCTCCCCCACCTCGCGCGTTGCATCGCGCTCATCCACCTGCCCACCCTCAATGGCTCCCGTGTCCGTCGCGCACGTATTGCACTGCGTCGTCAACACGATCAACAGCGATTATCTCCATCCCCTCAATCTTTTGCTTCGGCTTGTTACCCTTCGGGATGATGGCGTGGGTGAATCCCAGTTTGGCGGCTTCGCGCAGGCGCTCCTGCCCACGTTGCACTGGCCGCACTTCGCCCGCGAGGCCAACCTCACCAAACACCACATGTTTAGGCGGCAGCGGTTTATTTTTGAGGCTCGAAACAATCGCGAGTAATACCGCCAGATCCGCACCCGGCTCGTCGATCTTCACACCCCCAACCGCATTGATAAAAACGTCCTGATCAAAACAGGCAATGCCGGCGTGGCGATGTAACACCGCGAGTAACATTGCCAAACGATTTTGTTCGAGGCCGACTGAGAGACGTTTCGGATTCATGTGCGCTTCATCCACCAACGCCTGAATCTCGACCAGTAACGGGCGGGTGCCTTCCTGGGTGACCATCACACAACTGCCCGGCACATTGGCGCTATGGCTGGAAAGAAACATCGCCGAGGGATTGGTGACTTCGCGTAAGCCTTTTTCGGTCATGGCAAACACACCAATTTCATTAACTGCACCAAAACGATTTTTGACGGCACGGATCAATCGAAAACTCGAATGGGTGTCGCCTTCAAAATACAGCACGGTATCAACCATGTGTTCGAGCACTCGCGGGCCAGCGAGTGCGCCCTCTTTGGTGACGTGCCCGACCAGCACAATAGTGGTACCGGTTGACTTGGCGAAACGTGTCAGGTGCGCCGCACATTCGCGCACTTGTGCCACCGAGCCGGGTGCGGAGGTGAGCGCGGCGGAGTAAACAGTTTGAATCGAATCGATCACTGCGACTTGTGGCTTTTCTGCGGCGAGCGTGGCGACGATTTTTTCGAGTTCGATTTCGGCGAGCAATTTGACGTCGTGGGTATCAAGTGCCAGCCGATTGGCGCGCATGGCGATTTGCTGGGGGCTTTCTTCACCACTCACATACAACACACTCGATGACGCCGAGATCGCGCACAGGGCTTGTAACAACATGGTCGATTTGCCGATGCCAGGGTCACCACCAATCAACACCACACCACCACTCACCAGCCCACCACCGAGCACACGATCAAATTCACCAATGCCGGTGGGTTGGCGCGGAATGTCGTACGCCTTGACCTTGCTCAGATTAAGCACCTGGCCACGTTCGGCATTGACACCGGCGAGCGTCGCGAATCGGTTGGCACTCGGTGTACTGGATTCAGCGATCGATTCGAGCAGACTATTCCACGCCTGACAGTGTGGGCACTGGCCCTGCCACTTCAGCGATTGGCCGCCACATTCGGTGCAGGTGTAGATGGTTTTGGGTTTGGCCATTAGCTCGGCCTCAATGCGGCCGGATCACGTGCAACGTGATTGGCAGCACCCTTGCATAACTTTTAAAATCTTTATCGACGCTAAGGATTGGCATCCCGTGCCGCATCGCAAATGCACAAATCAGAAAGTCGGTATGCGCACCTTGAATGCCACGCGCGCGGCAGGCGTTAAAACACTTCGCTCCGTTTTCGAAGTCTTCCGTATCCAGCGGCTCGTCTGGAAAGGCTGCGATTGATCGCTTAACGCGCAAAAATTCACTGATATCAGGAATCCCAGACAAGAGCTCTTGGCGAATCGGTCCAATCATTGCCGCGTCGCCGTCTTCAATCAGTTGCGCCAATTCGTGCGCATGGTTGCCGCGTAAAGGATGATTTCGACGTAAAGCTTCGGACCAGACCGAGGTATCTACCAGCACCTTCATTTGCGCCGCGACTTTTTATAGTCGTAGTCGGGCGCGTAATCCACCGTGCCAAATAACTTAATGACCTCGCGTTGCTTTCGTTTGGTTACAAACTCCTCGAGCGCTGCCGTCACCGCTTCACGCTTGGTCCGGAAATTTCCCGCTGCCTTTGCTTGATCAATGAGATTTGGATCAATTTCAAGATTGGTCGCCACGATGCTCTCCAATACTGTTTATGAATACAGTTTATTCTACACATGACAATGTGTGAATTGCAAGATTGACGCACCGGCAGGTCATTTCGCTATGACGTTTTGGTACATCGTCCACGCCTCGCCCATCGTCTTGGCTTTGGGATAGGCTTGTTGCACACCCCAACCAATGCCAATCGCACATACCAACGAAAAGGCCAGCCACCACTTGGTATAGCCGATCACGCTGTTGACCCAGCCATCGGATTCAATGCGACGAATACCGCGAAGCAGGCCTGCCGCGAGCAGCAATTCGACCACAATTTCCGCGAAGAATGATGCCGCTCCAATGACCAATTGCCCACCGAAAAAAAGAAACAAAAGGCCACCGCCAAGCAGAAATGCAAGCAAACACGCCCATACGAGACATCCTTCCGGCCCTGCAATCGCCCATTCAAATGGGTTTAGCAATATCAATCCAGCTGGGGTGTCATTCTGCTGATAACGCGGCACGCGCGACACATCGTCACCAACCAGCTCTTCTGCCCGCTGATGCTTCACATATTCACGGATACCGGAGTATTCGACCCACAAGTAAGTGCCTAATAAGAATGCCAGATATCCTGCGACGTTCGCGACAACGAAACGAAATGGCATGCTTGCCGCTCCCAGACGTAGCATCGCAACATCAACGAACCATCCGCATAGAATTGAAAACGCAATGATCATACTGATGTGAAACCGCAAGTAAAAGCGGGCTGACAACGAGTGACGCAGTTTGTCTCTAAAAATATCCAATTTCCATTTCTGAATGTCATATGGTGGCTCCACTACTCAACCTCCACCACCGGCACCCTTGCTGCCAACGCACAAAACAATTCATACGCCACCGTGCCCGAAACATGTGCGACTTCATCGGCGGGTAAACCTTCGCCCCACAAACATACCGGCGCGCCCACTTTGGCGTGGGGAATATCGGTGAGGTCGACCACCAACATATCCATCGACACACGGCCAATGGTGCGGGTGCGTTTGCCACTGACAATCACTGGCGTGCCGCGTTCGTTGCTGCCGGGTGCGTGGCGTGGATACCCATCGGCATACCCACACGCCACCACACCAATACGCATTTTTTTGTGGGCGGTGTAGGTGGCGCCGTAACCGACCGTGTCACCTTTTTCGAGCATTTGCACACCGATGATTTCGGAGCGCAATGTCATGACCGGCTTCAGACCGATTTTTTCGGCAGTGCGATCAGATAGTGGTGACGAGCCATACAACATGATGCCGGGGCGCACCCAATCGAGATGGGTTTTCTGAAATCGCAATAACGACGCCGAGTTGGCGACACTTTGTGTGAAGCCCTTTTTCTTGAAAATGGTTTTGGCCTGCGTGACAATTTCTTCAAAGCGTTTCATTTGTGGCGCGACTCCCTGCACCCCGTCGGCGGTGGCGAAGTGCGTCATCAAGGTGACATTGCCAAAATTTTTATGCGCGGCCGCCAGCTCGAGTGCAAAACCGGACATCGGCCCGGCGAGACCCAAGCGATTCATGCCGGTGTTGAATTTCAGAAAAACATCGAGTGGCGCTTTTAACTCCAGATCCGCCAGCTGTTTGACGGTTTCAAGATCTCGCAGCGTGGTGGTCAGGGCGTAGTTGGAAAATATTTGCAACTCTTCCACACCAAAAAAACCCTCCAGCATCAATATCGGCGCGATGACACCGAGTTTGCGCAGGTGAATGGCGGAATCGAGTTCGAGCGTCGCAAAGGCATCGGCGTGTTTCAGCGCATTAGCCACACGCGTCAGGCCGTGGCCGTAGGCATTGGCTTTGACGACGGCAAATACTTTTGATTTTGGCGCGGTTGTTTTTGCCACCGCGTAATTGTGGACGAGGGCAGACAGCGAAATTTCAGCGCGGATCGGACGCATGGCTTGGTGTCTGCGCTAGTTCGATAACCAGACGATCGATGAAACAGAATTGGCAAAGGCGCAACGCCATTGAAAAACGCGTTGTCCCAGCGTAGGCTGGGACCCAGTCCATCGTTGATCAAATCTGCAAGGGGAATAGCCGGTTGCAATCAATGTTGTCACGATAGGTCTGTATGAAATGGTGTTGGTTGGGCTGGATCCCAGCCTACGCTAGGATGACGGCAAATATTGATTTGTTTTGGCAACTTCGCGAGGATGACGGCATTGTTCAGTTTTGTTTTGGAATCTTCGCGAGGATGACAGAAATACTTGGCTTAATACCCGCCCCCACCACCATGCACATGGTTTTCAAATCGGGTGTTCTGCCCGATAAAGGTCAATCGCACCGTACCAATCGGTCCGTTACGCTGTTTGCCGATAATGATTTCAGCGGTGCCTTTGTCAGGAGACTCCGGGTTATACACTTCATCTCGGTAAATAAAGATGATGACGTCGGCATCCTGTTCGATCGCGCCGGATTCGCGCAAGTCCGACATCACCGGGCGTTTGTTGGGGCGTTGTTCTAGTGAGCGGTTCAACTGTGACAGCGCCACCACCGGCACTTTTAATTCTTTGGCGAGCGCCTTCAGGGAACGGGAAATTTCAGAGATTTCGGTGGCGCGGTTTTCACCGGCTCCGGTCGCCGACATCAGCTGCAAATAATCGACCACAATCAAACCAAGGCCCTCATACATGCGCCACATTCGCCGCGCACGGGCACGCAACTCAAGCGCGTTCAACGCCGGAGACTCGTCAATATGAATCGGCGCAGCGTTGAGTTTGACCATCGCCTGATTAAGGCGATCCCAATCACGCGGCTCGAGTTGGCCGGTGCGTAACCGTTGTTGATCGACCTTGGAAATCGAGGACAGAAAACGATTGGCGATTTGTGTGCCGCCCATCTCCATCGAGTAGATCAGCACCGGCAAACCGAGATTAACCGCAACGTGTTCAGCGAGGTTCAGACTGAATGCGGTCTTGCCCATTGACGGTCTTCCGGCAACAATAATCAAATCACCGTCCTGCATGCCACAGGTCATATTGTCGAGGTCAACAAAACCGGTTTCTTTGCCAACCACTGCCGAAGGATTTTTTGACAGTTCATCCAGCCGCGTCATCACTTCACTGAGCAGGGTCTCCATCGACTGAAAACCATTGGAATCACGCCGACCCATTTCGGCAATATCAAAAACTTTTTTCTCTGCCTCGTCGAGTAATTGACGCGCTTCACGGCCATTCGGCGCGTATGACGCATCGGCGATTTCTTCACCGGCACGGGCGAGGGAGCGCATGATCGATCGTTCGCGCACGATCTCGGCATACAAACGAATATTGGCCGCCGACGGTGTGCCCTCGGCGAGATTTTGCAAATAATTGATGCCACCGATATTTTGCAATTCACCCGACAACTGCAACGACTCGGCCAGCGTCAACACGTCGGCCGGTTTATTGTGCTCGATCAGTTTGGAAATATGCCGGTAAATTTTGCGATGATCATCACGATAAAAATCGATATCCGCGACCATGTCACCGATCCGATCCCAGGCTTCGTTATTGAGCAGCAGCCCGCCCAATACCGACTGCTCGGCTTCGATGGAATGCGGTGGCAGCTTCAGCGACGAGACTGCGTGGTCCGTGGCGTATTGCGGCGGATTGGAAAAATTGGAGGAGTTAGAGAATACTGCGGACATTGTTATTTTTTTTCCGATTCCGGGCAGGTTTTGTGGACAAGTTGGACGGCATATTGTGCGCCGAGAGTTATCCACATTCAATGCACAAGTCGGTGTGTTTGTTGCGCACAACCTGTGGATAAGTCGATTGCGCCATGACTTCTATTCTATTCCTGTTGCGGGCCGGCCGTGGCTGGCAGCAGCGATCAATGTTGCTGACAGGTCGGTAAATACCAATCAGACCGGTGGAAGAAAAACGCACACCGCGACAACAAAAAAAATCGCCGCCTGTTTAAGGCGGCGATTTTTTATTACTTTTGTTTCAGCAACCTGCCGATCACTCGGCAGGTAGAACATCTCGAACGAATGACTCTTTAAACGTGCTCGCCCAAAACCGATACAGTGATGTGCACTTTTACGTCTGTGTGCAGATCAAGCGTCAGCGGGAAGTCACCAATGGTCTTCAACGGACCGTTTGGCATAACAACTTCGCCCTTCTTGACGTCAAAGCCCTGCTTGGTCAGCGCTTCGGAGATGTCTGAGTTCGTCACCGAACCAAACAAACGTCCATCGACACCAGACTTTTGCGTGACTTGTACCATGTAGCCTTCGAGTTTTTCACCGCGTGCAACTGCAGCAGCGTGAATCTCGTGGGCCTTCTTTTCCAATTCGGCACGCTTGGCTTCGAACTCGGCCTTGGCGGCAACAGTTGCGCGCTTGGCTTTGCCTTGCGGGATCAAAAAGTTACGGGCATAACCGTTTTTGACGTTAACAACATCGCCAAGGGCGCCGAGATTAACGACTTTTTCCATCAAAATAATTTGCATGTTTTTTCTCCTGGTCCGTTCTGCAATTAGCGATTAGGGTGCAGATCGGTGTAGTGCAGCAACGCCAAAAAGCGTGCGCGCTTGATCGCGACATCCAGCTGACGCTGATACTTGGCTTTGGTGCCGGTGATACGCGCCGGGATGATTTTGCCGTTTTCATTGACAAAATCTTTCAAAACACCGATGTCCTTGTAATCAATCTGGACAACTTTTTCAGCGGTGAAACGGCAAAACTTTTTACGACGGAACAGACCACGATTCGGGTTGCGAACGTCTTTCTTGTTCTTGTCGAACTTCTTTCCACGGGGTGATGGACGGGGCATGATTAACCTCTCGAATTAGGGATAAATAAAGAAGCGGCGCGCCTACTAGGCGGCAGCGGCTTCCGGAGCAGATTCTTTGACATCGACTGACTTGGATTTTTCTTCCTTCATCATTGGCGATGGACCGGTTTCAGCGGCGACTTTTTGCACGATCAAATGGCGCAAAACGGCGTCGTTAAACTTGAATGCGTGCTCGAGTTCTTCGAGGGTGGCCTGATTGATCTCAATGTTGAGCATCACATAGTGTGCTTTGAACACTTTGGCAATCGGGTAAGCCATTTGGCGACGGCCCCAATCTTCGATGCGGTGGACTTTGCCGGCACCTTGGGTAACCATGGCTTTATAACGCTCGATCATGGCAGGAACCTGCTCACTTTGATCGGGATGAACGATGAATACAATTTCGTAATGGCGCATAAAATCTCCTTATGGGTCAGGCACTTACCGCCGCATGAACGTGCATGAGCGTTGGTGCCGGTTAAGTCTGCTGCGATGCGCACCGCAATCAGACAAGGGGGTTTGGTTTTCTTCTCCACTAGGTATTTTTGCAAACACCCGGCGAAGCCCAGCATTATGACCGAAAAAGTGAAAGAAATCAAATACTTCGTGTGGCCAATGCGGCACGTGACGTGTTTGCAGCATTCACCGCCCTTTGCCTAATGACATCAACAACCGACTTCATCAACGGTATAACAACCGGTAATCGACGCCGACGGTCATCGACGCGTTTCCGCAAAAACTGTCATTCCGAACCGTTTTACGTGAGAAATCTCATTGGGTCAAAGGGCGAGGCTATCAACATCCGGTTTCACGCGGATGAGATTCCTCGTCGCCCCAAACGGAACAACATACCCAAAATAAAAAAGCCCGCCATGTGG